>NZ_CP007806.1:4732500-5032500 GCF_000219535.2 Brevibacillus laterosporus LMG 15441 | reverse complement strand
TGCGTTTATAGCCGAAAATAGGACGAAGTCGATGAATAGCAAGAATATGTTCTTTTAGATTGGTTTCCAGCTCAAATTGAATCTGTCGATATCCTAAAGCCGATTTCCACTTGTAGTAACCAGCACGTGATACTTCCGCAATTTTACATAGTGTCGTGATGGAGTAGGTCTGACTCATTTTTTCGATGGTCCTAAATCGGGCTTGCTTATCCAACTTCCCTCCCCATGAAGATTCGGATTGAGCTTTTTTAGATATTCCACCTGCGCTTTCAGGTAGGCGTTTTCCTCTTCTACGCTGCTGAAATGCTTCTTATTCCAGCGCCCCCGATAGTCCACAAATGATTCTCCGTTTTGGTGCTTCTGAACCCACGCGATGATTTGGGCATCACTTTTAATTCCCAGTTTTTTTCTGATCATGGCATAGCTCCACTGGTCTTCGACCCGTAGGCGCACAGCTTCCTTTTTAATTTCTTCGCTATAGCGAGTAAAGACTTGTCCTTTTTTTGGTGGCATGAAAAAACCCCTCCGGTTAACAGTAATGAATCCATGATATCATGAACTCTTTTTTTACTGTCTACCGTAAGGGGATAATACCATCCATTCATTTGGACTGGTCTTCTTTTTTTATAGAAAGCTCAAATTCTCCATTATGATTCGGGATTTAATCCATGGCTGTCGTGTCCCTATTTCAACTACTATTTATGAAGATATGATAAGAAGGGGGATAAGGAGATGAGAGAGGTCTTCGTTACAGAAACGGTGGGAGACAGAGAAATTATGATTTACTTGCCTCCTACTTATGAAGCCGGGGGGAGCTTTCCTGTGGTATACGTACAGGATGGCAGCTATTTGGTGCTTGCATGCATGAATTTGCTGGAGCATCTTTTCATTACCAAGGAGCTACCCGAAATGATTTTCGTATGTATCCCACCGCACAATCGAAATGATGAATACACGCCATGGCCTGCAAAAGCACTGCTTAGCAGCTACCCTGATTTTGGTGGTAAGGGCGCAGAGTACCTTTCTTACGTTGTTCATACGTTAAAGCCTCATGTAGATTCCGTGTATCGAACAAAAGCGGAAGCGGAGTATACGGGAATAATCGGCGGCTCTTTTGGCGGAATGATTTCATTATATGCCGCTTACCTGTATCCTGAAGTATTTGGACGTATAGGCTTGCTATCTGCTTCCTTATGGTTTGAAGGACTGCTAGATTTTATCCGAGACCATCAGATTGGTTCTAGTAAGCAACGAATGTACATGTATGTAGGAAGTCTGGAAGGCATCTATAAGAACAACATTCAGGCTAATATGGTTGAGTATACGTATAAGGCTCATGAGTTTTTAATCAGAAATGGATTTCCAAAGGAGCAACTGAAGCTCGTGGTAGAAGAAGGCGGGACGCATGACGAGCTTTTCTTTATTAAGCACTTCCCACAGGCGATGAAATGGCTGTTTACATCATAATGAATGAGATGAGTGATTGGATAGTAAAAGCAGCATTATTGAAGATTGATTGTCAAATGAAATAGATTGAGAGAAGATAGGTCATTAATATGCTATCTTCTCTTTTTTATTTCGGTACTCACATGTGCCATTTAAAATAACGAGTTTAGTGTGGAATATCTTGTCTATTTAATATACCAAAAATTAAAGTTCATGAAGGACGATTTCTGTCAGAGTCTTATTGACACATAGAGACTATATACACTTATTGGTAAGCTATTAATCTGGAGTATGATTTTCAGAACTAAAAATAAAAATTTTCTGAAAAGTGGTGGATTTCGGCAAAAAATTATAAGGCAATTGAGAACCGTTTTCGAATATAATGATGAAAGGTAGCTAGGAAGGAAAAGTACGATTAGTTACGAGTGAAACGTAACGTATATGTCGCTAACAAAGAGAGGGGTAACAACAATCAAAACCTTTCCATTGTTATAGTGTACTATAGATGGGCATGAATCATCTTCCCCCTTTGATTCGGAATCCATGCGTTACTTACTGTAAAAGAAAGATTCAGAGAGAGGAAGATTACTATTAGCGTGAAGCTGGAAGAACAAGTTAACTGGAGAAAGAAAATCGCCCCCTATGAAAAATCCCAGATCAAGTATAGTGTACGACAGCTAATTAATACATTGATCCCATTTTGTCTGCTTTGGTATGGTGCATATCTATGTTTATCCGTATCCTATTGGTTGAGTCTAGTATTGATTGTACCTGCTGGAGGTTTTCTCATTCGCATATTTATAATCTTTCATGATTGTTGCCACTACTCTTTCTTTAAAAATCGGAAGGCAAACGAGATTGTTGGTTTGATTACGGGAATTCTAACGTGTTGCCCCTATGAGCAATGGAAGAGATCTCACTCTATTCATCACGCAACAAGCAGTAATTTAAATAAACGAGGCACGGGAGATGTATGGACACTCACAGTAGATGAGTACGTAGCCTTGTCACCTAGTAAGCGGTTGTTCTATCGGTTGTATCGAAATCCATTCATCATGTTTGGTCTAGGCCCTATCTATATATTTTTGATTAATTACCGATTTAACCGCAAAGGCGTAGGGCAAAAGGAACGCCTCAATACGTATATAACCAATCTAGGCATCGTTTCCCTATCGGGTGTACTATGCTGGACTCTAGGTTGGCAAGCGTTTTTGCTCATTCAGGGACCGATCTTTCTTATCTCAGGTGCCGCAGGTGTATGGTTGTTTTATGTACAGCATCAGTTTGAGGATACGTATTTTGAACAAGAAGAGAATTGGGATTATGTAAAAGCGGCCTTACAGGGAAGCTCCTTTTACAAATTGCCAAAGGTCCTGCATTGGATTACAGGAAATATTGGCTTTCACCATATTCACCATTTAAGTCCGCGTGTACCTAACTATTACTTGGCTTCGGCGTATAAGAATAATGCCTTCTTACGGGACGTGAGAAGCATTACATTGCTATCAAGTCTAAGATCACTCCGCTTCCGTCTGTGGAGTGAGGAAAGCAAGAAATTTGTGGGGTTTAAAGATGTACACCACAGGATCATGAAAAATAGTTTGGAAAAAACCAGTACCATGTAAAGTTATGAAATAAAAACCTAGCACGGATCAATAGGTACAAAACAAGTACCTCAATGACGTGCTAGGTTTTGTTGTAGTTGTTATGAAGTCGTCTGTTCTGTAAACCAATCGTTATCAAGCATGTCCTGTACGCGTTTGGAGATTGTTCCGGCAGAGACATTATATTTGCTTGCTAATGCCGCCTGAGTGATGGGAATATCCATAATCGTCGCAATCGAATATTCAATCGAAGCTTCTATGATTCCAGCTTTTCGGATTACGGGATGGGTAGCATGAGCGTATTTATGCCATAAATTGATGGCGGCAGCAATGGTGTCAGGCTTGTAATCTGCCTGCATATTCTTCACAATATTGTGGGCTGTAGTTATATAATTCTCGTTATCCCATGTTAAATCTAAATCAATATATTTATGCAACACTTGATTGGTTCCTGTTGATGATGAATGAAGGAACTCGCGTTGCTCATCTTTAGGTAAACAACATTTTTTATATTTTTTGCCACTCCCACATGGGCAGAGTGAGTTTCTGCCAATATCCAAAATAACCACTTCCTTTTTATAACCTGATTGTTAATAATATGTAGTATAACATATAAAAAAGCCATTCCTCGACTGATGACGAAGAATGGTCTTTGTTTTTGTTACACCTGTAAGGTCCATATTCCTGCGCACTCTGGTACCTGAAGGAGCGATTGGCTAGCCACTTTTTCTGCTACCTCCTCTCCAAAGAAAAACCTTGTCAGGTCTGTCGCTTCTTCTACACTCTCAAAATGATAATCCAATCTAATCCAAGAAAAAGAAAAGCCATAATCTTGTTCTAGTGATCTGTAATAATTTTGTAAAAATACCGGGGGATGCGGATTTTCATATCCGGTCCCCATTGTTTCTACAATAATAGCTGTACCGCCAGGGCGAAGGACGCGCTTTATTTCCTCCATTACCTGCTTGATATTATGCTTCCAAGTAGGATCGGTAGAGTTTGCTAGATAGCCAATGCTCCAGCCTGAGACTAATAGATCAGCAGAGTCATTAGCTACGGGAAGAGCGCGGTTGTCAGCCACCTGTGTTCTCCAATTGTGCAGACCGGCTTGTTTTAATTTGTGTGCTGTTATTTGCAGCATAGCCTCGGATGCATCGAGAGCAACGATGGATTTAGCCTGCTTAGCTAGCACTGTAGTAAGTCTACCTGTACCGGCTCCCAGATCAATAATGTCTGTATTTTCAATCGGTTTTATCTGGTTCATTACAGCATAGAGACTTGGTTGCTTTGAAATTAATCGTTCGTATTTCTCGGCTTGATTCTGATAGATATCGGGATGATTTGGTTGTGCCATGCAAAGCCCTCCTCATATGTTGTTGGACTTTAGCATAAGGCTTGACGTTACGAGAAGGTCAATACCAAGGGACACATCTCTATCTAATAGGGACGGCATACATGACATAGAGTAGCTCATGTAGTTTCTGGTGCTTCACAATATACCCATTGCGAGTAAACCAATCGAGAAGCTGTTCGCTATTTGCATAATATTTATCCTGAATAGCTGTATGGATGTCTCTTTTCCCCTGTTTCAGCAAACCATCTAGGTATTGCTTTTTATGTCTTTCATTTTCAAACATCAAATCGGTTATACAAATCCGGCCGCGTGGATGTAAGACTCGGCGCATTTCGTCCAATGCCATCAGCTTTTGAGCATCTGTAATATGGTGGAAGGCAAAGCTGGTCACAATAAAATCAAACTGATTGTCCAGATAGGGAATGGCTAGGAAATTGCCCAGTTTCGTTTCCATCTGTGGATACTTGCGTTTGCATTGCTTCAGCATTTCTTTTGATTGATCGACACCTGCCATCTGGATACCTTTCTCTATAAAACGTGCTGCTAAATTCCCCGTACCTGTGCCCATGTCCAATCCTCTTTCTTTAGGAATAGGATCGACCCACTGAAGCGTGATATCAAGTGCTTCCTCGTAGTTTTGGTAGATATGAAAGCTCTGTTCGTTACATAAGACATGCACATCATGGGTTCTAGCCTGATGATCAAAATTCCACTTATCATGCCAGTTTTTGCGTAAGTCTCTTAGACGTTTAGAGCCTTCTGCCAAAGTAAAAATCTGCTCCAACGACAGTTCCTTGTTTTGTACCAAGCGTTCTATCATTTGATCGGTTGTACGAATGTTTTCTTTCAGCTCCAGCCATTGTGCAAACATGACATACCGCTGTAGCTCCAAGTAATATTGAAGCTCGTCATGATTACCCTCATCGATTTGCTTTAGGGCCACTTTAATATCAGGAATAGACATTCCCACTTCCCGTAAGGCAATAATGGTTTGCAGGCGCCAGACGTCTTTCTCTGTAAAATCACGATAGTTGTTCTCCTGATTTTTAGCTGGTGTTACTAATCCCTTTTCTTCATAAAAGCGAATGGCACGTGGAGAAATAGTAAGTTTGTCTGATATTTCCTTGATTTGCATCTGTCAGTCACCTACCCAAGATTATCGAAACAATAACGCAGGGGAAACGTCGAAAGCACGAAAGCTCGCGAAACTACTTCTACGTCAGAATAAAAAATGGTAATCCTCATCGAAAAAACAATCCATAGTGTTAACTTGAAAACAAAAGGAACCTAGCCTAGAGATAGTGCTTTGACCCAGTTGGTTACGAACCTTCCGATTGCTAGAAATTGTTTTCTGCTATCTAGTCTACTAGTTATTTCATATTCATGCATCAGCTTTCCATTTGGGGTAGATCGTTGCCTATTTTTTGATTTTGGGGGAGGCCTTTTTGGACGGGTATTTTACTTTTAGAAATATTTATAAAATTTAAAATTAAATCTGTAACAGTTTATCTATGGATTTTGTTACTGTTTTGTACGATTAAAGTAATGTACAAGAAAAATTCGAATACGGATATCACAGAAAGTGGAGGGATTATTTTGAGTTTTAGGCTTCAGTTTAAATCGATTAAAGCGCAACTGCTTTTTATCATTGGTGGGTTGCTTGTTACCACATGTATTGGGCTTACGTTGCTAGCTTATTTTACCGCTCAAAAACAAATTGAAAATACAGCCGAAACGATGCTTTCACCTCTTGCCCAGCAAACGGCCAATTATTATGAGGATAAGCTAAAAAATGAGGTTACGTTCATTGAGGGAGTAGCATCCCGCAAGGAAATCGAAAACTATCAAACCAACCCACAGGAAGCTCAAGATAGTGTTTCTCGGCTGATAAAAAAACGTGGAGCAAGTAAATGGGGAATTGCTGATCTCTCGGGAAAAGTGGTTTTAGGACCTCAATCGAATACGAGCATCGCACAGCGAGACTATTTTAAGAATGCCCGTGCTGGTCATTCCAATACTTCAGATGTGATTGTTTCTATGGAAAATAATTCGTTAATCATCATTTTTGCAACTCCTATCTACTTAGAAGAAAAAATAAATAGTGTGTTGTACATGGAGTATAAAGTTGATAAGTTATTAGAAATGATTTCAGACCTAACTTTTAGTAAAACAGGACGAGCTTATGCGCTTAATAAACAAGGAACGGTAGTAGCCCATGAAAATATGGAGTTAGTTTTTTCTCAAGAGAACGTCATAAAAGCGGCTGAAACTGATCCTGCGCTCCGTGATTTGGCTGAGCTAGACCAAAAAATGATTAGTGGGGTCAATGGTACAGGGTCTTACGAATATAACGGCGTAAAAAAATATGTAGGCTTTGCCCCTATTCCACTTACTGGCGGCGGACTTGCTATCTATATTGAGCAGGATGACCTGTTGAATGGAACGGTTATCATGCGCAACTATTTATTTGCTATTTCCTCCGTCTTCCTGCTTCTTGGAGGTATTGCGGTTTATTACTACTCGTATTCTCTATCACGTTCGATTCAAGGCTTCAAAAATATCTTCTCCTTCATGGCTAAAGGTGAGCTATCTACGGCTATTGATCAGAAGCTACTAAACCGCCGTGATGAAATCGGTGATATGTCACACCTGCTTGAGGATATGAAACGATCCTTTGGTGGCTTAATTGGCGTTATTCAAAAGCAGTCGACTGAAATTGATCGTTCCTCCCATAATCTAAGTAGTATTTCGCAAGAGATGAGTACAGCGACAGAAACGGTTTCCAATTCAATTCAAGAGGTAGCTACTGGAGTAACTTCTCAAACAGAAGAGCTTGTCGAAATCAGTGAAATTCTGACTTCCTATGGCAAAGGCTTAGATGACATGGTAGCCTCTATCGAGGACGTGGACCACAACGGGAAAAACATTCATGCAAGAGCAAGTGAAAGCAATGAAAACATGGACAAATTGATTGTATCGGTAGAACAGGTGAATCAAATTTTTAAAGAATTTATTGATAGAATCGTTGCAGCAAATGAAAATTTAAATGGTGTACATCATATTACGACAGCCATCAATGAGATTGCCGAACAAACAAACCTATTAGCTTTAAATGCGGCTATAGAAGCTGCACGTGCAGGTGAGTCGGGACGAGGCTTCGCTGTAGTAGCAGATGAGGTGCGCAAATTAGCAGAGCAATCTCGCCAGTCAGCTCAAATGATTGCAGATATGATTACCTCTGTCTCCTCTGATTCCGATCAGATGCTAGAAAATGCAAGATCAATGAGTCAAGCTATGTCTGGTCAAAAAGAGGAAATGGATTTGGCAATGAGCTCCTTCCGTGAAATTATTCGCGAAATAGAGAACATCAATCCGAAACTGGAGCAAATTAGCTACTCTGCACAACAAATGCAAAAACAAAAAGAAGAGATTTTAGAAAAAGTAGAAACAAGCTCTAGCATTTCTGAAGAAGTAGCAGCTTCCTCAGAAGAAATCGCTGCAACCTCGGAACAAGCTTCTGCAGCAGCTCAGGAAGTTCATGCAACGGCAAGTTCGCTTGCAGGCATGACAAAGCAAATGCAGGAGGAATTAGAGCGTTTTAAAGTGTAAGGATTACAGCATGAAACCAGACTTGCAGATGACTGCTTCTCTCTTGAAGAGGAGCAGTTTTTTTGCTGATCAACACTCCTTCTGGCATTTATATGCGATATGCCTACATTGACAGTCTTGCGCCACCTTATAGATTCAGGTATGATTTTTATTATGATATTGATTATCATTATTATCGAATGAAACTAGGGAGGCTTTTATGAGATTCGGAGGGTTTAAAACAGCTCGCAAGGTTATGCTGACCATTTGTCTAACAGGGGTTTTGAGTGCTTGCGGGAATTCTAATAATATTACTGAGACAGCAGGCAAAAATGGTGCCAATGCTGGAAGTGAAACGATCTCCTACACAGCGATAAATGGAGAGGTCCACATTCCCAAAGACCCCAAGCGTGTGGTGGTTGCTGAAGAAATTTACGTCGGTGATATTTTGGCCCTTGGTATCAAGCCAGTAGGAATTCCGCAAAAGGCTTTTCATAACATTTATCTTAAAGAAAAACTAGATGGGATTCAAAATATCGGGGATGGCACGTCAACTGAAAAGATTATGGAGCTTAAGCCTGACTTAATTATTACCTTCAGTGGGGCAGAGAACATTGACCAATTGCAAAAAATCGCTCCCACAGTAGCGGTTGAGTACGGTAAGAAAGATGTAAGAGAGCAGGTAAGAGAATTTGGTAAGATAACAAATAGAGAGGATAAGGCTAACGAGTGGATTGCGAAGTGGGATAAAAAGGTAGCAGAAGCCAAGCCAAGAGTGAAGGCAGTAGTAGGCGACAAAACGGTTTCCATACTAAATCCCTACTCTAAGGGTATTTATGTATTCGGTAGCAATTTTTCGAGAGGAGGCGAAGTACTCTACAACGAATTGCAGCTAAAAGCACCAGCTATTATTCAGAAGGAAGTCATTGATAGTGGTACTGGATTTGGAAGTTTATCTCTTGAAACGTTACCTTCCTATGCAGGCGATTATATTTTTACAAGCGCATGGTCCGGAGATGATGCCAATCCTGAGGTTGTTTATAATAGTAGTATTTGGAAATCACTACCTGCTGTCAAAAACGATCGCGTATTTACAATGGATAAAAACTCCTCTGTATTTAATGACCCCATTTCGTTAGAGGGACAGCTTGATTTTATTGTCGAGAAGCTAACGAAGTAATTGCATATGATATAGATAGACCCCCAACATACCAAACCCCCTCCTGCGCCCTTTTAAATGGGTGAGGAGGGGGTTTTTGCGTACTCCCAATATTCCTTTGCTATTTACCGTAATAGCTTCTTAGCAAATCAGCGATTCCAAGCGGATTCTTACGAAGATCCTTAACGCTAAAGAAGACATCGCCCTTTACCTGAGGGAACTGAGTATTAAACTGCAATTGATTAATAATCTCCTGAGCTGATTGCCAGCCTGCTTCCTTTGTTCCCAGCTTATAAGGAGAATGCCCTACATATAGCTTCACATTGGTTCCATTCACTTCATTTGCCCACCAAGTAACGAGCTTGTCGTACTGGGCAGCAGAGAAGGAGAAGCTCCAGTAGATTTGCGGCATAACATAATCAATCCAGCCTTGCTTAATCCATGTACGAACGTCTGCATGCATATTGTCATAAGCAGTCACGCCGGCTTTTGTGTCCGATCCGGTACTGTCCATCGATTTATTGCGCCATACACCAAATGGACTTATACCATATTGTACTTGTGGCTTAGCGCTATGAATGGCTTCCCCTAGTTGACGAACAAATTGATTAATATTATCGCGGCGCCACTCCGCTTTTGTGGCAAACGAGTTGAAGTTATAAGCCTTGAAGGTAGCGTCATCAGGGAATACCCCGTCAGACGGATAGAAGTAATCGTCCAGATGAACGCCATCGATTTGGTATCGGTTTACTACCTCCATAATTTCCGTGATGATTTGTTGACGTGCTTCAGGTATTCCCGGGTTAATGTAGAGCTTGTTTTTCGCATTAATGATCCACTCTGGATGGAGTTTTGCTACATGGTTAGCAGCTAATTGATCGGTGTTTGCATCAACGTTAGCTCTAAAAGGGTTAAACCAAGCGTGAAACTCCATACCGCGTTTATGTGTTTCTTCAATCATAAAAGCAAGAGGATCATAGCCAGGGTTTTTTCCTTGTGTTCCTGTCAGGTATTTAGACCATGGAACTAGTGATGATGGATAAAAGGCATCTGCCGAAGGACGAACCTGGACAAATACAGTATTTAAGCCCATTCCCTGTATAGAGTCTAGCAATTGTATGTACTCCTGTTGTTGTTTGCCCATATTGCTATAGGAAGCGGCGGAAGGCCAATCTAAATTATAAACGGTAGATACCCAAACACCTCGCAAAGAACGCTCGGTGGTAGTAGGCACTCCGGGATTAGGAGGGAAACCAGGGTTTGTATTTTCAGGACTGATGACATTGCCAGGATATTCAGGGTATAGTCCGTTTTCCGGGCCTACAATATCTGGTGGTGGCAATTGATTAGAATTAGCTTGGTTGCCTGATTGCAGTGTGATGGTTTGTGTAGGCTGATCCCAAGCTACTTGAAGACCTAATTGTTGACTTACAAAGCGTAGCGGAACGATGACACGACCTTGCTTGTTTACTACGGAAGAGTCTAAGTTAACTTCCGATCCGTTTACCGTTGCATAATTTTGCTTTACGGTCATGCTTATGTTGGTGTCTGGCTTACGAATTGTCACGGTTTGCTTAGATTGATCCCAATTAGCCTGGGCACCTAGGCCTTCGCTGATAACACGAAGCGGAACCATGGTGACATTTACTTTTGGAATGATGTACGGTGGGACATCACTATTTATTCTTTGTCCATCCAGGTAGATACTAATCCCCTGGGAAGCCTGAGCTTGCACTGACTGGCCCATCATGGGGATGCATAGTGTGAACAAAAGAAGCAGGGCGAATAACTGGCGAAGCTTCATTCTTACAATCCTCCCGAATCAATAGATTTTTTTAAAAAAATGCTCTATTAGCTTTAGACGTTCTAGTAGGAAACTTTGTTACGTTTATTTACCAAAACAGGTAGAAAAAATTAGGTAGAACATGGACAACAGAGAGGAACAGGCTTACTGCTTTATGTAGCTTGATAGGGAGAGTAGCTTTCATTTTATTTAAAAATTCTAATAAAAAGAAAATTCTTTGTATTTTTCTGTAGAATCGGGTAGGTTCTCTTTACGATACGAAATATAAAACCATAAATAAGGGGGATTCTGGTTGATTAGCTTTCATCAAGTGAACAAACATTACGGAAATTTCCACGTGCTTAAAAACATTAATCTTCACATCAACCAGGGAGAGGTTGTCGTGGTCATCGGGCCTTCCGGGTCTGGGAAAAGCACATTAGTTCGCTGTATGAATCGCCTAGAAACGATTTCAAATGGAGAACTGATTGTAGACAACATCAAGGTCAATGACAAAAATACCGATATTAATCGGCTTCGTCGCGATATCGGTATGGTGTTTCAGCATTTTAACCTGTATCCGCACAAGACTGTGCTGCAAAACATCACATTAGCTCCCATGAAGGTGTTGGGTATTTCTGAGAAAGAAGCAAAAGAGACGGCGATGTCTTACTTAGAGAAAGTCGGGATACCTGATAAAGCGGATAAGCTACCCTCCCAATTATCCGGAGGTCAGCAACAACGTGTCGCCATTGCTCGCGGGCTAGCCATGAAGCCCAAAATTATGCTGTTCGATGAGCCTACATCTGCACTTGACCCGGAAACGATCGGAGAGGTTCTTGATGTAATGAAAAAGCTCGCTAAAGAAGGAATGACGATGGTCGTGGTAACACATGAAATGGGCTTCGCACGTGAGGTGGCTGATCGAATTGTCTTTATGGATCAAGGCCAAATATTGGAGGAAGCGCATCCCGATCAGTTCTTTGCCAATCCACGTGAGGAGCGGGCCCAGTTATTTTTAAGCCGGATTTTAAATCATTAATCTTTTCTAGATAAAAATAAGGAAAAGGGGTAATCAAATGAAAGCAAATAAAACCTGGAAAAAAGTATTGGGTGTAGGCTTGGCAGTGATGTTGAGCGCAACATCACTAGCAGCATGTGGGTCTAGTAAAACACAGGATGGGGCTAGCTCATCAGGAAAGGCCGCAGCGACTACTAGTACAGTAGCCAAGATTAAAGAGCGAGGCAAGTACGTAGTCGGGGTTAAGTATGATTTGAATTTATTTGGGTTAAAAGATCCAGCCACGGGGAATGTCGAAGGCTTTGATATTGATATAGCGAAGGCAATTGCTAAAAAAATTCTAGGCGATGAAAATAAAATTGAATTGAAGGAAGTAACCTCTAAGACTCGTATTCCGATGTTAAAAAACGGAGAGATTGATTCCATTATTGCCACGATGACAATTACTGATGAACGCAAGAAGGAAGTCGATTTCTCTGACGTATACTTCATGGCCGGTCAGTCCTTCCTCGTGAAGAAAGACAGCACTATCAAAGGTCTTGAGGATTTTACAAAGGGTAAAAAAGTAGTGACGGCAAAGGGCTCTACTTCAGCCAAAAACATACGTGAAAATGCTCCAGAGGCAGAGGTTCTTGAATTTGAAAACTATGCAGAAGCCTTTACAGCATTAAAGGCAGGACAAGGTGATGCGTTAACTACAGATAATGCTTTGTTATACGGAATGGCTAAACAAGATCCGAATTTCCGTGTCGTAGAGGGAACATTTACGGAAGAACCCTATGGAATTGCTTTGCCAAAGGGTGATGCGGAATTCGTAGCATTGGTCAACGAACTCCTAAAGGAAATGAAGCAAAATGGTGAATATGACAAGCTTTACGAAAAATGGATTGGTGAAAAGCCAAAAAATTAGACCCGAGTGATTTGAAGACCTGAATGGAATGGGCGTCCTCCCTACCGCTCATTCCTTTATGTCATGAAGATAAAGGGGGATTACAGCAAAGATGATCGATTTTTCTATTCTTTTAGAGCACTCCGATCTATTTATAGAAGGCTTTGGAAATACGCTTAAAGCGAGTGTGCTGGCATTAGCGGGAAGCTTGTTATTAGGGACAATTATTGCCGTTTTTTGTATTGCACCAGTACGCCCACTAAATTGGATAGGGGTAGCATATGTAGAATTTATTCGAAATATTCCTCTCCTTCTGGTTGTGTTTTTATTTTTTGTGGGGTTACCTGCATTGGGAATTGTATTAAAACCGTTTCTGGCTGGTACGCTGGGGCTTACAGTCTACACAGCGGCGTTTATTGCCGAAACGATACGCGCAGGGATCATGGCTATACCTAAGGGGCAGAGTGAGGCAGCGCGTTCGTCAGGCCTTACTTACGTACAAACCATGCGCTACATTATCTTGCCGCAGGCGTTTAAAGTTGTAATTCCACCCATGGGGAATCAATTTATCAATCTAGTGAAAAATTCCTCGATACTTGGGGTGATTGCTGGCCTTGATTTAATGTATTTTGGTGATCTGATATCGGCCGAGACCTTTGTTACATTTGATGTTTATATATTTGTTGCTATTTTTTATCTCATGATAACTCTGCCGCTAAGCTTCCTCGTAGGATATCTGGAGCGACGCTTGGCGAGCCATAAATAAAGGGGAGGGCATATATGGATTTTATCGGAGCATACTCTCCTCAGTATCTTGTCTTTTTGGTAGAAGGCTTTGGGGTTACGCTCAAAGTAGCATTCATTTCGATTGTCTTGAGCTTTGCTATTGCGATTATGATCGGAACCATGCGATATGCTCGGATTCCTGTTGTGTCACAGGCGCTTGCTACGGTGGTTGAGCTTATTCGTAATTTGCCGCTTCTGTTAATCATTTTTTTCACGTATTTTGCCTTGCCAGAGGTTGGCTTAAAGCTGGATAAGGTAGCAGCGGCTATTTTAGCACTGGTAATTTTTGAAGCGGCTATGCTGTCTGAAATTGTTCGCAGCGGTTTGCATTCAGTTGATAGGGGGCAGATAGAAGCGGCACGTTCATCCGGTCTATCTTATATGCAAACACTTTGGCATGTGGTGCTTCCGCAAGCTCTGCGTAAAATGGTTCCGCCTATTGTAAGTCAATTTATCTCCTTACTTAAGGATACATCGCTTGCAGTTGTTATTGCGCTGCCAGAATTAATGAATCATGCCCAAATTATTAACGGCCGAAACGTTAATTATGTGATACCAACCTTTTTGATGGTGGCGATGATGTATTTTGTAGTGAATTACAGCTTGTCACGAGTCTCTAAACGCTTAGAAAATAAACATATATAAAGGAAATGGTTTTGCACATCTCTTTTTCCTAGTAAAATAGGGGAAAGAGATTTTTCTTTTTTTAGAAAAGGAGGTTTTATGCGCGAACGTCTTCTGTTATTGCTGATAATTATGCTAGCAACCGCCTTTTTTGGAGAGATGAAAGTGAATCCATTTGGAGGGACGTTTCGGTTTTCGTTAGGGATTGCTGCCTTCTTCTTCGGGTTATTGTGGTTCCAGTCAGTGCCAGTATTGCTGATTGGATTGTTAACGGGTGCGTTTACTATGTGGTTTCGGGTAGGCTTGGACATTGTGGCATACGGGACAGTCTGGCAAGAAAGCTTGTTCATTCATTTGCCCTCCGTCTTTTATTATTGTAGCTTCACGTTATTGTTTCAGATAGTGAGCGCCCGCCGCTATGTAGAATCTCCGGTACTGTTAGGGCTGATAGGCGCTACGATAGACTGTGCTTCAAATTTAGTAGAGCTGTGGGTACGTGAGATAAGTGGAGTAGCTCCTGCCAGTTGGGGAGAAAGTATATTGGTGCTTTTGTTCTTTGGAGCCCTGCGCAGCTTCTTTGCGGTGGGTCTATATAATAGTTTTTCCATTCGCCAAGTACGAGCGGTAGGGGAAGTTAGACAGCAGGAGCTGGAACGGCTACGAATGATTAACACCGGTTTGTATGAGGAAACCTTTTACCTGCGTAAATCGATGACGCAATTGGAGGAAATTACCAGAGAGAGCTATCAATTATATCGACAGCTTTTATCGTCAGAAAATACTGAATCATCAAGAGCCTTACACATAGCGGAGCATGTGCATGAGGTAAAAAAGGATTCTCAACGCATGCTGGCTGGATTATTAAAAATTATTAATCAAAAGGAATTAGCGCCTCAGCTATCCATATCGGAATTATGTGGATTAGTTATACGCGCAAATCAGAAATATGCCGAAATGATGGGAAAGAGGATACAGTTCACCGGGAAGTGCGATGTTAATCTGTCCACTAGTCAAATTTATGAGCTACTCTCTGTGTTAAATAATCTGGTAGCCAATGCAGTAGAGGCCATTCCTATTGAAGGAAAAATTGAGCTTTCAGTGGGTTTTGATAAGAGAGAAATTATTTTTCATGTTAGGGACAATGGGGCGGGTATTTTGCAGGAAGATCGGGAATGGGTGTTTGAACTAGGCTATACCACAAAGTATGACAGAGAAGGAAAGCCCTCTACAGGCATAGGCCTTACGCATGCAAAAGGCATCATACATAGCTTGGATGGTACACTCAGGATCATGCATGAATCAGAACCAATCACACATTTTGAGGTGAGAATACCAACCGATCAGTTGCTAAGAGAGGAGGGGGGCTTATGCTTCGGTTTTTCCTAATTGAAGATGATGCTGTTGTACGTAGGATGCTGGAGAGACTGATTCATGAAAGCAAGCTAGGGGAAATCATTGGACAAGCAAGCGATGGTATCCATGTTTCGATTGACCAGTTATATGGTGTAGACGTTGTTTTAATTGACTTATTAATGCCAGGGATGGATGGCATACAGACGATTAAAAAGCTTCAAGGGGAGGGCTTTACCGGTAAATTTATCATGGTATCGCAGGTAGAAAATAAGGAAATGATCGGGGAAGCGTACTTACAAGGAATAGATACCTTTATTCAAAAGCCGATTAATAAGCTTGAGGTGCTTTCCGTATTAAAACGGGTAGCCGACCATCTCTCATTGGAAGCATCCTTACAATCTATTCGCAAATCGCTTCAGATATTGGATATTAAGGGGAAGGAACAGCTTAATCAGGGGTATCAAGGCTTTCATGCGCCACGTCTGGGAACGTTTGAACAGAACCATCTGGAACAAAGTGCCCGCCAGCTCTTACTACAGCTAGGAATTGCAGGTGAGGCAGGGGCACGTGATCTTTTTGCCATGATTCAATGGCTGGCTACGGAAGAACGTGGGGGGCATTTATTGCGGGATATGCAGCTAAAGGAGCTGTATGCCCGGGTATTGCAAAGAATGTCTAATAAAATAGATGAGCAGGTACTTGTAAAGGAAGTTCGAGCTATGGAGCAACGGATTCGCCGAATGGTGCTACAAGCCTTTACACATTTATCCTCGTTAGGCTTAACCGATTATGCGAATCCTACATTTGAACATTTTGCTCCTCGCTTATTTGATTTCAAAGAGGTGAGGTTGCGAATGAAGGAGCTTGAGGCCGGCGAAAAAACTACGAAATGTCGCATAAATGTAAGGAAGTTTTTATCTGTATTTTTTATGGAAGCAAAAAAATGAGGGATGTCTCCATCATAAGAGACATCCCTCATTCTTTATTTTTAAACCGCTGTTATGCTAGTTTTTCTTTTTGCTTCTTTTGTCCCATTTGAATAAGGATTAGGAAGGCACTAGCTGCAACACCGCCAGCTAGCATTAGCATGAAGCCACCATCCCAGCCAGAAGCATCAACTAAAAATCCGATTACGGCATTAGCTACGAAGCTACCGCCTACATAACCGAACAATCCTGTCATACCTACTGCTGTACCTACAGCGAACTTTGGTACGAAGTCGATAGCGGATAGCCCGATTAAAAATTGTGGTACATAGATCAAACAACCGATAACAGATACCGCAATACTGATTGCTAGTACGTTGGAAGATTTCCAATATACCAATGTTGCAAGTACAACGCCTACCATACTAATGATACATAATGGCATACGATTACCTTTAAACACACGGTCGCTCAACCAACCAACAAGTAGGGAGCTTGGGATCGCAGCCCATTCAAATGCAAGATATGCCATATGGGATTGTGCTTGCGTAAAGCTTTTTACATCTGTTAGGTATAGAGGAACCCAGTTCAATACACCGAAGCGAATCAAGTAAACAAATGCGTTAGCAAAGCAGAGGAACCACACAAATTTGTTTTTCACAACATATTTCATCAAGATCTCTTTAGGAGATAGATCAGTACCATTTGATTCATCTTTTACATCATCATAATCGTTACGATACTCGTCAATTGGCGGAAGTCCGCAAGATTGAGGCGTATCTTTACCGCAGAACCATACAAAAATCGCAATAAGAATAGCTAGAGCTGCTGGGAAGATGTATACACCTGCTTGCCAGAATTGTGTACCGAAAATACCTAGACCCACACCAACGATTGGAGCGATGATACCGCCACCAATATTATGAGAGCAATTCCAGATACCCATTTTTGTTCCGCGTTCTTTCTTGGAGAACCACTTTGCCATTACGATACTGCATGGAGGAGCCCCCATACCTTGGAACATACCATTCATGAACAATAAAACGATAAACAGACCAAAGCTAGAAGTGAAACCAAAGAAAATGTTAGCCAAGGCAGACAGTACTAAACCAAAAGCAATAAAGCGTTGTGTATGAGCCTTGTCTGCCAGGTTACCCATAAAGAATTTACTTACACCATAGGTAATAGCCATAACAGAGCTTAATAGACCGATTTGAGTTGTAGTAAAACCAAAGTCACTTTTTAAGTAGGTTGTAGAAAGTGCGAAGTTACTACGAACTAAATAATAACCAGCATAACCGATGAAAATTCCGATCAATGTACGGATACGGAAGATCTTGTACATTTTAGCGATCATATGTTCAGGTAGACGAGGTGCGGCTGGAGCTTGCTTTAACCATCCAAACATGAATCATTCTCCTTGAGGTTGTTTTGTATCTCGTAATTTGTTCCAAAGTTTGATGATGGTATCATGCCATTTCATAGACTCATGAATCTGTATAACATCCATATTCAACCTATTCATCTTTTCTTGTTGTACGGTAGGAATCCCATATGATACACGTTCTAATACCTTTGCTGCTTGTTTGGACAACGAATAATCAATAAATAAATCAGCAACAAGTCCGTTTGGTGCATGCTTAATCTTAGAGAGAGCATTGACAGCTAATCCTGTATCTTCAGGGACAATGCTGATCAGTGGGAAGCCGGCTTCGCGTAGCTTTCGCTGATCCCCCAGAAAGTTAATTCCAATGAGATACTCTCCAGAACTTACTAACTGTGCCGGCATGTAGCCGTTTACAGTTAGAGCAGCTATATTTGGATGTAAACGTGTAATATAGTCGATTGCCTGCTTTTCACCTAATGTTTCAAATAAGGATAAAATAAATGTGTAGGCCGTGCCGGAGAAATTAGGGTTGGACATCACGATTTGGTTCTTATAAGCAGGATGCAACAAATCGGCCCATTTTGTTGGAAATGATAATCCTAACGGTTCAATCTCTTTGTGCCAGCGGTCTGCGTTAATAGCTATAGATAACTGTTCGATCTCATAGCCATACCAGTAACCATCCTCATCCTTTGTTTCTGCGGGAATGTGGGAGCCGTTCTTGCTGATAACGGGCTCTGACAGCTTCTCATTTTTCATTGTGATATGAGCGTCGACCGTGCCGCCGATAACTAAATCAGCTTGAGGGTTATTTTTCTCCTGTGCAACCCGGCGCAGAATATCTTCTGTAGATAAACGCATGAATTCATACGTGCAGCCGGTTTCTTGGCAAAAGGATGATAGCAAAGCATTTCCTACTTCTTCACGAGAAGCAACATAGGCAACAAGGTGATGACCTTTTAAACGAGGAATCCCATGTTTATCATAGGTAATAGGATTCACTTCTTTGGAACAACTAACAAGTAATAAGGAACAAATACTTAACAGCAAGAAAAAGAATAAACGTTTCGTCATCATAGATCAGCCTTTACTTTCTTTATAAGAGTTCTGCTAAACGCCCAGTCATATAGATGGAATTCCCATTATCATCGCCTAAATACTGAACAATAAAGTATTTCTCATAAACGATAAAAGTAAGAATATCGTTACGGTCATTCCTTTTCTGTTTGCCATTCTTATAGACGGTGATGATGCCGAGCGGCTGCTGTTTCTGGAAGGTGAGCTGCTTAATTTCGGACGTATCCTTAATTTCGTACGCTTGCTTTAGTTTTTCAATCAAGAAAACCTTTTCATGAATGCGTTTACCGGAATCGGCCACCGTTTTTTTGACAAAAACGTCCTTAGCCTTTTGGGTAAACTCTGCAAACTGGTTCGATGAATAAAACAAGCGAAGCAGATGTGTCCGAAAAGCAGATAAAATGGGAGTATCATACTTCTGGCCATACGTTAGCTCATCGAAGGTAAAAGCATTTTCTAACTGAAATCTATGCTCAACCCCATTAAGATAACGGATCTTGCCAGAGAACATGGTTACTCTCTTATCTCCTGAAACAACGAGCGGATCATTTTCTTTTTTAATAAGATCAATGTAAGAAATGATTGAGTATAGCAAAACCTCATCAGTAATGTTTACGACTCCCCATTTTTCGTGGTGTATCATCGCTTCCACGGGCAAGGAATCGCTTACTTTTTTCAACACTTCATTCTGATCTTCTATCACGACTACTTTCCGATAGAGACTTTCTTGCAGGGAGTAGCCAACGGAAGATAAGAGTATAAGCATGATGATGAAAAGCAAAGCTGGTCTTAATATTTTTTTCATGTTTCTTGCTCTCCTCATAAGATAACCAACGATTATTTCGGAATTACATCTCAATTGTTTCGTAAATGTATTATTTAAGCGGTTTCACTTAGCAATATGTTCCAATCCAGCGGGGGTAGGGAAAAGTAAACGTACGGTTGTACCGGTTATTTCATCAGAAGCAATATCCATGCTACCACCCTGTTTTTTCATAAGCTCCCGGCATAATAACAACCCGAAGCCATTGCCGAAACTAGACTGAAGCGATTCATTCGGTGGTGCATGCTTAATTTGGTCAAGCATTTCCTCACTGATTCCAATGCCATCATCGTGTATAACAAGGGTTAAGCTATGTTCAGCGATTTCCACATGAAACTCAAGGAAGGATGCATCACTATATTTAATCGCATTGTCTAATAGGTTTAAAAAAATCTGCTTTGTTTTATCTTGATCAGCTACTATTTTTGCAGATTCGACATGATTGTAAATCGTGATCTTGTATTTATTTAATCGTGGTTGGACACTAAAGACAGCTTCTTTTAAAATCGGTTGAATATCACATATCGTAGGTGAGACGTTAAATGGACTGTTTCCATATTTAGAGGTTTTCAGCAATTCTTCTACCAATGCAAGTAGGCGTTCGCTTTCGATAGAAATGTGCCTTAGACAATCCTTTACGTCTTGTTTATTTTCTAATCGGGGAATTAAATTGGCGTATCCCATAATGGCAGTCAGCGGCGTTTTTAATTCATGAGTGACCCGATCTAAAAAATCCTTTTGTTTTACCTTTTCCTCTTGAAGCTGAGTTATGTGCAGTTCAATGGCATGGGCCATCACATTAAACGATTGGGAAAGCTGTTTAATCTCTTCATAATCCTGTAGTTCGATTTTGCATTGGTACTTTCCATTGGCTAATTGCTGGGCCATGTCGCGTAATTTCTCAATCGGTCTGCTCAAAGAAATGGCAAATCTATGGGCAAAGAGTGCTACAGCAACAAACATGAGAATACAAGAAATCATAAATGTTTTATTGAAGTTGCTAATTAATAAGTCTTCTTGCTCAAGCTCATGAATAAAGCGAACAACACCAATCACTTTTCCGTGTACGTAAATCGGACTAGAGAATAGCAACAGGGGTGCTGATGTGGATTTTTCTATCATGTATGCTTTTTTCCCATCTAAAGCTTGAACGATATCGAGGTTTAAATTGGGAAAAGCCGTTCGTTTTGTATCAGCTAGTACCTCACTATTTATACCGATGATTTGTGTACGAGTACCTAAGCGTTTAGACAAATAAGAAGCGATTAGAGGGGCACCATTTTGCAAAGTCACAGTGGCCTCCGATTTTTCCCGCTCAACATAATTAATGCTATAGATTTGAGCTTCAACGCTTAACTTTTGAAAAGAAGTTACTGCATTTGTAAAAACATTTTTCTGTAACGTAACAATCAAGACAACGTACAAGAGGAGCATGACAGGAATTAAAATAGCCAGGATCGTTACATTTAAGTTTTTTTTAAGTGTCATACTCTCACCTAACAATCAATTTTATAGCCTACACCATATACGGTTTTAATTTTATCTCCGTATGAACCTAGTTTTTTGCGCAAGCGTTGGATCATGATATCGACGGCACGTGTATTGTCTGGATATTCGAACTTCCAAACCTTCATTAGAAGGTCATCTCGGGTAAATACGCGTTGTCTATTTTTTAGTAACAAAAACAACAAATCATATTCTCTGTACGTTAGGGTTATTTCTTTTCCGTCAAGAAATACTTTTCGCTCGTTCGGATGGATGAGAAAGCGATCAATTTTCAGATTATCCGGGTCCGGCTTCTCTTTCATTTTTTCCATACGTCGTTCAATGATTTTAATCCGAAGTAGAAGCTCCGTACTATGAAAGGGCTTGGTGATATAATCATCAGCACCAAGCTGCAAGCCTAATAATTTATCATTAATTTGCCCTTTAGCCGTTAGCATAATGATGGGAATATCGCTATCCTTCTCACGGAATTCCCGCAATAGTTGATAGCCATCTATGTCAGGGAGCATGACATCTAAGATAATCATGTCTGGTTGTTGCTCCCATTGAGCTAAAGCCTCTTCTCCATTAGCTGCCACTAGCACCTGATGACCCTCTATTTCTAATGTCAGGCGTATTAGATTTTGTAAACTATTTTCATCGTCCACAACTAATACCTTCATAGCAATCTCCTCTCCAGTGAAAGGTAGGCAAGAATTCACTAGTAGTATTGTGTCAATAAGAGCCAAAAAGTAGCCTAGTTATTCTACAGGCTACTTTTTGCTTCATGTATTTCTTTATTTATGGGTGTGAAACCATTACTTCTAAGGAGCCAGTCAGCTTATATGTCCCAAATTGAGCTGGAAGGATGAAGTGGTCCCCTTTCTTTAATGCAAAGGATTGCCCATCCTTTTCAAGGGTACCTGTACCCGCTAACACGCTTACTAATAAGAAAGCTTGATCCTGTTCAAAGGTAGCCGTACCACTGATTTCCCATTTGTATACAGAGAAGAATTCATTTGTTACGTACGTCGTGATGGTAGCATCGCCGTTTTTTTGTACCGTAATGGTTGGGTTTGTATCAACATGTGGTGCAGTGGTTACGTCAATTGCTTTCTTTAGGTGTAGATCGCGTTTTTTCCCCTGATCATCCACACGATCATAGTCATATACACGATAAGTAGTGTCAGAGCTTTGTTGTGTTTCTAGCACCAGCGTTCCTTGGCACAGGGCATGAATTGTTCCACTAGGGACATAGAAGAAATCACCCGGCTTGATTTTTACTTTACGCAAGAAATCAGACCATTTACCGCCCATGATCATCTCTTCTACTTCTGCCTTTGATTTTGCGTTATGCCCAAATACTAGCTCAGCATCCTCGTCACAATCAATGATGTACCAGCATTCTGTCTTTCCATATTCCCCATTCTCGTGCTTATGAGCGTATTCATCATTAGGGTGTACTTGGACCGATAAATCATCATTGGCATCAAGAATTTTGGTCAACAGTGGGAACTTTTCGCTTTGATGGTGGTCAAACAATTCTTTATTGTTTTCCCAGAGGTCTGCTAATGTTTTTCCCTGATGAGGACCGTTTAGCACGACACACATACCGTTTGGATGGGCAGAAATGGCCCAGCATTCACCGGTTTTATCAGAAGGAATATCGTATGGAAAACGATCACGTAAGGCGGTTCCGCCCCAAATGCGTTCTTGAAAAACAGGTTGTAAAAATAGCGGCTGTATATTCATTATGTTCATCCTTTTCGCTAACATATCGTATTTGTTGAGCTAAATAACAGTCTTCATTATACAAAAAAAATATAAAGGAACAACCTTATTTTAAGGAAATGTAGGTAAGTTATCATAGGTAATCCTATCCTGTGGGGGAAATCAATAGAGAAAAAACAACACCTCGTAGACTTTAGCGTCTGCTAGGTGCTGTTTTGATAGATAAGCAAGTCAAAAATGTTCAACCATATTTGATTATGTAGAAATAGGTAACACTGCTTTAGCCATATCCGTAAATTCTACAGCCACGTACATGCTCAAAAATTGCGATATGCTGCGATTGATTTTAAGGAGTCTGGTTCGTTTAAGGAAAGTAGGAATGAAGAAACGCGTTTTGCCATTGGCGCCATTTCTTGAGTTTTTTCACCAGATAGTTTGATAGCTTTATCGAATCCTCTCCAGTTAGCGGTAATTCAAAAGGAAAATGTACCTTCCTTACTTTTATGTATACCATCCTTTGATAGGGTGGCACCTGCTGTTTGCTCTTCTTTTATTGCAATGTGCCCGACTGAAGGAGATGTATGATGAGAGCAACCCAAGGCTAGTATGACAAGTAGAAGTGCCATGGCACCCAGTAAAAGCTTTCTCATGATTGCAGTGTCCCCCTGATTATCTCTTGTATCTCTACACATAAGTATAGGGGGAGGGCGAGATGAATAGGTTTCAAAAAGGTTACAAAGAGACCTGAGGGAAAACCATTGAAACAAAAGCCCTTTTCATGGGAGCAGCTTGTTCCTCTAGCGTTTCTTTACGCAAAAAAGGCCAGCGTACAGAATTTGATTATTTCTGTACGCTGACCCGGTAAGCTAGCACCTATTTATACTACGTAGGGAAAAATTAGTATCCCCAAATCATTGTGAATAAAGTACCGAAAATGGTGACTAAGCCTACAAATAGGGCGTAACCAACATTCAGATACAGCGAGTTTGCTGTTGAGTTTTCTTCATTGATATGCATGAAGACAAACAACTGCAAGGACGCTTGAATAATAGCACATACCGACAGGATGGTCATTCCTACTACTGGTGACATGTCCCAAAAGACGACGGCTAAGGCAACCAGAGAAAGGATGAGGGAAAAGATATATCCCATGACGTGACGAATCGGGAATAGCTGTTTCATATTACATCAATCCTTTCAAGTAGACAAAGCTGAAGATAAAGATCCAGACAACGTCAAGGAAGTGCCAGTATAGGGAGAAGATGAAAGTCTTGTTTGCGGTTATCTCATTAATACCTTCACGCTTCATCTGCATAATGATTCCCATTCCCCATAATAGACCAAAGGTAACGTGCGCTCCATGTGTGCCTAACAGAACAAATAAGCTTGATAGAAAGGCACTGGTTTGCAGAGTAGCACCTTCATTAACGTAAGTGATAAACTCAAAAATCTCAACACCTAGGAAGCCTAATCCTAGTAAAAGAGTAATGAGCAAAAAGACTAATGTAGGCTTTTTAAAACCAAGACGCATGCTGTGAATAGCTAGTCCACAAACGAAACTACTGGTTAACAGGAGGATCGTTTCAATCATAACGCCTTTTAGCTCAAAAAGATGAGAGGCTGTAGGGCCGTGACCTGTACGTTGCCACAAAGTAAAATATACAGCAAATAGGGTAGAGAACAGTACGATCTCGGCACCTAAGAATAGCCAGAATCCCAAAATCTTTAATTGATTCTCTTCCGTACGATATTCAAGCGGAAGGGATTTATCTATTTTCATACACGATCACCCCGCAATCTTTCCTCAGTCTCGATGATTTCCTTAACGGGAATGTGTTTGCCATGATCTCGTTCAAACGAGCGAACAGCTAGCATGACGATGACCAGAATTCCTGAGATAATCGCAGGAGTCCACCAGCTAAATACTAGGAAGAATCCAAAGAAGAAGAAGATTATACCAAGAATAAACGGTTGCCCGCTGTTATTTGGCATGTGAATCGGTTCAATTTTATCCGTAAACATCGGTAGATTTTTTTGTTTTGCAAACCAGAAGGCGTCACGACCAGTGTGATTAGGCATCACTGCAAAGTTGTACTCAGGTACAGGACTGTGTGTGCTCCATTCTAGCGTACGTCCACCCCATGGGTCTCCGTTTACATCGCGCGGACTGTAACGGCAGCTCCAATAGATGTTGTAAACCAATAAGATAAAGCCAAGCGTTAAACCAATAGACCCGATGGTAGCAATCAGATTGAGCGGACCAAAGCCGGTTCCAGCAGAGTATGTGTACATACGACGTGTCATACCATTCAATCCTAGGAAGAATAGAGGCAGGAATGTCGCGTTAAAGGAAACAGCAATAACCCAGAAGCTGATTTTACCTAGACGTTCATTCAATTTAAAACCAAAGACTTTCGGGAACCAGTAGTACATACCGGCAATAACCGCAAACACCGTACCAGGAATCAACACATAATGGAAGTGAGCTACTAGGAACATGGTGTTGTGGTATTGGTAGTCAGCACTAGCCATCGCAAGCATAACACCTGTTACCCCACCAATCGTAAAGATCGGGATAAAGGCTAGTGAATAAAGCATTGGTGTCGTAAATTCAATCCGACCCTTACGCAGTGTGAAGAGCCAGTTGAATATTTTTACCCCTGTCGGGACTGCTATGGCCATTGTGGTGATCGAGAAGAATCCATTCACCGCACTGCCGTGACCCATTGTATAGAAATGGTGAGCCCAAACTACGAAAGAAAGCAAGGAAATAGCTACCATACTGACAACCATGGAAGTATATCCATAAAGGTTCTTTTTCGAGAAAGTAGCGATGATTTCGCTATAGATACCGAACGCAGGCAGAACAACGATATATACCTCAGGGTGACCCCAAATCCAGAACAGGTTGGCCCATAGCATATCCATACCGCCGTTAGCCATTGTAAAGAACTGACTATCAAATAGACGATCAAACATCATTAGTGCCAACGCTACTGTTAAGACAGGGAAGGCAAACATGATGATCACGCAAGTAATAAGAACAGACCATGTAAACATTGGTATGTGCATCATTTTCATACCAGGAGCACGCATTTTTAAAATGGTTGCAGTAAAGTTAACACCGGTCATCAGTGTACCAATACCCGCAATTTGTAAAGCAATGGAGTAGTAGTTGTTACCTACTGTAGGACTGAATTCTTTACTTGCCAACGGGAAGTAAGCAGTCCATCCAGCGTCAGGCGATCCACCAATAACAAAGGAGATGTTAAATAGCATCGCACCTGCGAAAAACAGCCAGAAGCTAACGGCATTAAGACGCGGGAATGCTACGTCTCTCGCACCGATTTGAAGAGGAATAACCACGTTCATGAGTCCAATGATAAACGGCATCGCCATAAAGAGGATCATGATAATACCGTGTGTTGTAAAGACCTCATTGTAATGCTGCGAATTTAAGAAGGTATTATCAGGTACAGCTAGCTGAATACGCATCATTACAGCATCTACGCCACCGCGGAATAGCATGAGTAGAGCGGCAATGATGTACATAACACCGATTTTTTTATGGTCAACTGTAGTGAGCCATTCTCTCCACAAGTAGCCCCATTTTTTAAAGTAGGTTAAACCGCCAATGATAGCGATCGTGGCAAGCACAATACTTGCCATAGCGCCATAGATCATCGGCTCACCTGTAACGAAAAATTCGTCCCATTTCATAACCGATTTGACTCCTTTCTGAGCTAGTTATTTCTTATGCTGGTCGTGATTCATTTCGGAATGCTCGGAGTGTTCGGAAGAAGAATCAGAATGCCCAGAGTGCTCAGAAGTAGAGTGTGGCTCCGATTCAGTTGTTGTTCCGCCTCCATGATTATGACCACCATGGGCACCCTCAGGCGCTGGTCTAAATGATAAGTGTGTGGAAGAATACGTTTTTCTTCCTACATGCTCCATGTCAAGCACGCTATCAAATTCAGGCTCTGTCAATTCAGGAGCCGTTTTCTTTACTTCATCCACCCATTTTGAATAATCAGCAGGTGACATTGCTAGAACTTCAAATTCCATTTGTGCAAAGCCTCTACCGGAGAAGTTAGAGTTTTTACCCATGAACGAACCCGGATGATCAGCGGCAAAATGCAATTTGGTAACCATGTCGGACATCGCATATTTTTGACCACCAAGCTGTGGAATCCAGAAGCTCGTGATTGGTCCATACGAATACAGACGGAATTCGATCGGACGGTTTGTCGGGATGTTCAGGTAGTTAACCGTCTCAATGTTTTCCTCAGGATAACTAAAATGCCATTTCCAGTTAGAAGACGAAGCATAGATGATCATTGGCTTCTGATCGTCATAGCCGGCTGGCTTGTTTTCCACTTGATCCAGTGTTTTGACAGTAATAACTGATAAAATCACTACAATGACAATTGGAATGGCTGTCCATGCAATTTCTAATAGCTTACTACCTTCCTCGTGAGGAGGTACATAGCCCTCGTTCGCTTTGGTAGCGCGATATTTCACTAGCATGTAAACAAACAAAACATAAACTACAAATAATACACCAGCCATAACCCACATAGAAAAAATAATGGTGTCCGATTGTATTTTGGCAACAGGTCCTTTTGGATCAAGTACCATTAATGGCTCACAACCGGATAATAAAAGAGCAAGACAAAAAAACATGAAAAGAAACGACCCTTTGTGTCTCATAAGTGACCCCTTTCTCTGAGATGTGTATTAGTCGAAGGAAGACGGGAAATTTCTGCCCCTAGGTGAAAGTCGTTTACCAGTGTTCTATGAGATTACTTTCAATACGAAACCACATATAAAAATAGGGTTCCTAGCGATATGAATAGACTTCATTTATACGGAATGTTAAATTGAACGCCTTAAACGTAAGGAAGGATTACTACAGGTGAGGCATACGCCATGTAGAATTAGTTGTGGTTTGTTGTTAAGTATGCAATGAATCATGGTTGACCTCCTAGGGTGTGAAATCAGTGATGATTGAAAACAAGAAGCCTCATGCAATAACCATATTGGGATATTGCACAAATGTTAAAAATAACAGTATAGAATCATTTTTAAGTTAATTCAATACGGTTTTTTTGTAGAAACAGTTTTGTGCAAAATACCTCATTTGAAGCTCTAACAATTTTGGCAAAATGTTAGACAATCTGCTTATGAGCATATAAAAAATAATTTTAATATGTTCCCATCTACCTCGAAAAAGTAAAAGCGCTTACTGCCCAACCTTCATTTTATGCTTTCTTGCCTAAATGGCAAGCACCTGATTGTGGTAGAGATGGGGCTATTACACATTGGATGTTAAAAAAATCACAAATTCGCCACGAATTGTATCAATTTGATGTCATTTTTGGCATTTTTGATAAGTGAAAAAAAGTACAATTAAGTTTTTGGATGTTTTTAGGAAAGAAAGGATTTTGGTGATTTATCGCTCAAAAATGAAATAGAAAAAATTTTTGTAACATTTGCTAATAGGTTTCGACTAATTCACAAATATATAGAACAAAACCCAGTAAAATTAGAGTATGCCTTCCCAATGATAAATGGTCGAACATCAGAGAACCTGTACTTGCGTATACCTTTGAAAAGAATGCGTCTACCAGCATTCATGCAGGAACACAATGATCATACAATGTTCCGGCGTCACTCTACCTGCTCGATTTGACGGCGTTCCAGCCCAAGCTGTACCATGGAAGGATAAGCTAGCAGTAAATGGATAGCTTAGCTTACAAACTATTCAATGGGGTGGAACTATTTGTAGCGCGCACATAGTTAAGTTAAACCGTAACGAGATTGGCCGAGCAGCGAATGTATTGGCTGAAGGATTTATGGAAGACCCACTGTATCAGCATATCCTGCCTGACCGTTCTACTAGACTGAATGTTCTACAGATCTTTTTTACAAACTATGTTACCATGCTGTATGATTACTCCGATTTATATGCGACCTCCGATAGATTGGAAGCTGTTGCATTAGTATTCAGATCGGAAAAGGCAGAAGCATTGCCTGCATACAGATACATGTGGGATGTCTGTCGTACAATCGTAAAGTCGCTGAAAGCTAGTAAGTATATTGGGCTTAGGGGATTTTGCCGAGGATTGGCTATTCTACGCTGTATGAGCTCTGCTTGGTTGTCTGTGTTTGAGGGACGAGTATATATGCATTTGGATATGCTTGTGGTGCAGCCAGAGTTTCGGGGTCAAGGGTATGTGAGTAAAATTATGAAGCCTCTTTTAGAGGAATGTAAGCAAAGAAACATCGTATGTACGTTGGAAACTCAAAACCCTCATAACATTGCTATATATGAGCGATATCAATTTACTACAATTGAAGTAATTTCTTTGCCAAAGAGTCAGGTAGAACAGTATTGCATGGTTTATCAATGAACATAATAAGCATTTCTAAATAAAGCAATACAGGTTGAGATAGATGACTTACCGATTAGATCTGTCGTTTGTGATGATAATAATCCAAGCGGCAGTTTTTTTTATTGGTAAGGCATCTGTATAATGAAGAAGGAAAAAGAAGCGGATATAGAAGGTGATTGGGTTTTGTTAGAGTGGACAGGGGAACGTATTATTCCTAAATTGCTCAAGCCGATGAATGGAATGCTATTGGAGCATCTAGCGAGGTATTATTTCTCAACTCCGTATTGTCGGGGGAGAGTTCTAGATATCGCCTGTGGTACTGGCTATGGGTGTCACATGGTTGTGAAGGAACGCAAGCGGGAGGTGACCCAGCTGATTGGTGTAGATGTAGATCAAGAGACTCTATTTTATGCAAATCGTGAGTACAATCATCAAAAGGTTACATACTTACAGCATGATGCACTCGATCCTAAGCTTCCCGAAAAATTAGGCATGTTTGATACGATTCTTAGCTTTGAAACCATTGAGCATGTGGCAGATGATCAGCTATTTATGGAAAATATCTATCATATGCTAAAGCCTGGGGGTACATTAGTACTTTCTAGTCCATTTGGTAGAGGAAGAGGGATGCCCACTAGTGAACCGTTTCATGTTCACCAGCTAACTCCTGAGGAATTTGAGCAATTATTTGTTCGCTTTTCTGAGGTAGAAATTTATTACCAGCGTGGATTAACGTTTGAGAAGCCGCGTGATCAGGTTCGTTATTTTATTGGAATGGCTGTCTGCAAAAAGTGATAGCCACAGGTGTTGTTATTGGTAACGGGAAGAGGTGGCGGTTTTGCCAAAATTTCAGTCATTAGGAATACAGGCTTCAATAGAAAAAGCACTGCAACAGAATGGATTACACTCACCCACAGAGATTCAGGAGAAAGGAATTCCAGCAGTATTAACCGGGGTGGATGTAATTGCACAGGCACAGACAGGGACGGGCAAGACATTAGCCTTTGTTTTGCCTATTTTACAGATGGTTAATCCTGAAAATCCAGATGTACAAGCTCTAATTGTGACACCGACTCGTGAATTAGCCCTACAAATTACCGCCGAGGTAAACAAGCTTATTTTTACGCAACCTGGCGTACAGGTTCTAGCTATCTATGGTGGACAGGATGTAGAGCGGCAGATGAAGAAATTAAGAGGCAGCCGGCAGATCGTGATTGCTACTCCGGGTCGATTGCTGGATCATATGCGCCGAGGCACGATACAGCTTGCTCAGGTGTCTCAGCTAGTTCTTGATGAAGCCGATCAGATGTTGCATCTAGGCTTTTTACCTGAGGTAGAAGAGATTATTCAAGCCACATCGCCAACCAGACAGACGCTATTATTCTCAGCAACGATGCCAAAGCAAATCCAAAGTCTGGCAAAAGGCTTTATGCGCCAGCCTGTCACAATTAAGGCGAAGAGTGAAGGAATTACGGTAGCTAACATCGAGCAGCGGGTAATTGAGACGACCGACCGGGCCAAACAAGCCGCCTTGCGTCAGGCTATTGATGAGTGCCGTCCTTTTTTAGCGGTGATCTTCTGTCGAACCAAACGGAGAGCTTCTACTTTAAATGAAGCCTTGCAAGGATTTGGTTATGCTAGTGACGAGCTTCATGGTGATTTATCACAAGCCAAACGCGAACAAGTCATGAAACGCTTCCGGGAAGCAAGCCTACAATTTTTGGTGGCTACCGATGTCGCCGCACGTGGTTTGGATGTTGAAGGGGTCACACATGTGTTTAACTATGACATCCCTCATGATGTAGAGAGCTATATACATCGAATTGGCAGAACCGGGAGAGCCGGTGGTACAGGGGTAGCGATCACGTTTGTTGCTCCTAAAGACCGGATGTATTTAGATATGATTGAAAAGGTAATTGGGCAGTCCCTAACAAAAGAAGCCTATGGCAATTCCTTTTCTCAAGCGAGTTCTAATGAAGAAACGGCAAGACATACGGCGGACAAAAAGGCAGGACAATCAGAAAATAGACGTCAGTCAAAAGCAAGAGAAGGTAATCGAGCGAAAGCTACAGGATCGAAAGCCGGGTCTAAGTCGTCAGCACGATCAGGTCAGGCAAAGCATAATCAGACGAGACCGGGACAAAAGACGGGAGTAAAGCAAGGGACAAGGACACAAAACAAGCCAAGCTCAAGATCAGGTACACGTCAGGAGACAAAGTCAGGGGCAAAACGATCTGGAGGGACAGCCCCAACCAAATCAAAAGCCAAGTCAAGCCGCTCAGCCGGTCAAGGACGATCAGCTTTCTCTAAAAAAAGAACGAGAACAAAATAAGACAGAGAGTAAAAAAGCTGTTCAGTCATATTGCTGAACAGCTTTTTATATGGATAAAGCAAGAAGCCAAAAGCCAAAACGGCATATAGTAAACATAAAATTTACAAAGTGTATTACATGGGATAGGATTGTGGTAAACAAGGTATGGATGATGGTTGTGATGGGTGAAGTGTTGGCGGATGGGAATTTCTGAAGCTGTTCTGGGGGAACTTTTTTAGATGTGGGCAAGAGATAACATGATTGAAATTGCTTGGTTTATGTATCCACTGCGCTTGAGTTTGACCGGATATTTACTGTTATTACCGATACAACAAAAGCCATATTGGGACATATTATCCGTATAGGCCAGTTGCTGTTACGTATGCTTTGATAATGTGTTTTCTACGATCTTATTACAGGGGTCAGGCGAGTAGGTTTGCATAGAGAGAGGCTAGATGCAATCAGGGACTTTCCATTTAAAAGCTTGACAGATGTTTATTGATGTAACTATAATCGTTACAATTGTAATCTTACCTATTCGGTTTTAAGAAAGGAAAGTAACATCGTATGAATTCTTCTTCACAGTCAGCGGCTACGGAAGCTGCTGCCAAATCAAAACGTTTATGGCTAGCGATTGTGTTAGGCGCATTATCTGCGTTTGGACCGCTTTCGCTGGATATGTATCTGCCAGCCTTGCCGGCAATGGCTACCGATTTTCAAACAACTACTTCGGCTGTACAGCTTAGTTTGACAGCTTGTTTATTAGGTTTGTCCCTAGGGCAGTTGTTTGCTGGACCGTTAAGCGATATTCAAGGTCGACGTAAACCGCTGCTGATTGGTCTGGCTATTTATGCAGTCGCTTCTATTTTGTGCGTATTTTCAACTTCTATATGGGCTTTAGTGGCTCTCCGATTTATTCAAGGGGCCGCTGGTTCAGCCGGAATTGTTATTTCACGTGCGATGGTAAGGGATATTTATGTAGGCCCAGAATTAACTAAATTTTTTGCCCTTTTAATGCTGGTTAATGGAGTTGCTCCTATTGCGGCTCCCATCTTTGGAAGTCAGCTCTTACTCTTTACACCGTGGGAAGGTGTTTTTGTAGTATTAGGTGCAATTGGTATTATTATGCTATTGGTTGTTCTATTTGGTTTACCCGAGTCATTGCCTGTCGAGCGTCGTTCCACGGGTGGATTCAAGAATACCTTGGTTACATTTAAAAATCTATTCGTAGATAAAATGTTCATGGGCTTTGCTTTGTCACAAGGCTTGGTGATCGCTGCCATGTTTGCTTATATATCTGGATCACCGTTCGTATTGCAAAATATGTTTGGTGTGTCAGCGCAAATGTTTAGTGTGTTTTTCGCTATCAATGGTTTGGGAATTATTCTTGCTAGCCAAATTACCGGGAAGCTGGCTGGTAAAATTAGCGAGAGTAAGCTGATGATCAGCGGGTTGATTTTAGCGGCGATTGGTGGCGTTAGTCTACTGATTGTGATTTTGCTAGGTGCCGGATTATATGCTATTTTACCACCTTTATTTATAATCGTATCGTGTGTGGGGATTGTTAGTACGGCAGGGTTTTCTCTCGCAATGCAAAGTCAGGGGAAAGCGGCAGGCAGTGCCTCTGCTTTGCTAGGTGTCTTGTCATTAATCTTTGGTGCGCTCCTTGCTCCCCTAGTAGGTATTGGTGGAAGCGGAACGGCGGTTCCAATGGGCATTGTAATAGCAGTAGCAGATGTCGGGGCACTTTTGTGCTATTATTTCATGGTTCATAAGGGCAAACCAACCAGCTAATCCATCTAAATGATCTAAAAGGAAAAGGAACTAATTCAGGTACATTTTTTGCGTACCGGGTTGGTTCCTTTTTTCTGTATAAGGTATGCCTCTTTATCCAACTGGTTTGATCTATGGCAACTAAGAGCATAATAAGCTGAGCTATTATTTTAGATGCATCTTTGTCGATCAGGAGGAGGCTAGCTTTGATGAATGGGTCATTGCTGATGGAATATGGATGGGTGCTACTCATATTAGTGGCTTTGGAAGGAATTCTAGCGGCTGATAATGCATTGGTATTAGCCATTATGGTCAAGGATTTACCGGAGAAACAGCGTAAAAAGGCCTTGTTTTATGGCCTAGCTGGGGCTTTTATCTTTCGCTTTGCATCATTGTTTATCATTTCCTTCTTGGTTGATGTGTGGCAGGTTCAGGCACTTGGTGCTATTTATTTACTATTCATCTCCATCAACCACATTTTTCGCAAAAAATACAGGAAGCCCCAAGAAAAAGAACACACGGATAGGAAAAAAGGACCCGGTAGTTTCTGGGGGACCGTAGCAAAGGTAGAGCTGGCTGATCTTGCTTTTGCAGTAGACTCCATCCTAGCTGCTGTGGCACTTGCTGTTTCCCTTCCTTCAACGAATCTACCTAAGATTGGAGGACTGGATGGCGGGCAATTCCTAGTGATTTTTACAGGGGGATTTATCGGGTTAATTATAATGAGGTTTGCAGCCAATTATTTTGTGGCGTTGTTAAAACGACGGCCTGGATTAGAAACCGCGGCTTTTTTGATTGTGGGCTGGGTTGGGATCAAATTGCTGGTGTACACCTTCTCTCATCCCCATGTGGCTTTTTTACCAGAGAGCTTCGCAACAATGAAAGCTTGGAAAATTACCTTCTATGTAGTTCTAGTAGGAATCGCACTAGGTGGATGGTTTTTATCGAAAGAAAAAACGACAGAGTCAGGCAGATCATAAATCATGTATAATAAATGATGCCTGAGATCACTTTGAGCTAGAGATTCCTAGGCTGAAATATCTGCTATGGAAGAAGGATACATAACATGAGGATTAATAAATTTATTAGTGAAACAGGCTATTGTTCCCGCCGAGAAGCAGACAAGCTCATCGAGACTGGGCGAGTCACGATTAATGGAGTGATAGCAGAGCTAGGGAGTCAAGCTACTAGTGAAGACGATGTAAAAATTGACGGAAAAGCGCTGGGGATCAAAAAAGAAGCTATTTATATTGCTCTAAATAAGCCTGTTGGGATTACTTGTACAACAGAGAGGCACATAAAGGGAAACATCATTGATTTCGTCAATCATCCAGAACGGATTTTTCCAATTGGACGACTAGATAAAGACTCAGAGGGATTAATCCTATTAACGAATGATGGGGATATCGTCAACAAAATTCTGCGGGCGGAAAACAACCATGATAAAGAATATATCGTGACGGTGGATAAACCGATTACAGATTCTTTTCTAAAAGGTATGGCTAGCGGGGTACGTATTCTTGGGACTACAACCAAGCCTTGTCAGGTACAACGCATGAATGAACGATCATTTCGAATCATTCTGACCCAAGGATTAAATAGGCAAATCCGCCGAATGTGTCAGGTATTCGGCTATAAGGTTCAGCGTTTGCAACGGATACGCATTATGAATATTCATTTGGATGGCATCAAAAAAGGCGAATGGCGTGATGTAACTACAAAGGAATTGAATCAATTGCTACAAAATCTAACGTAATGAACCGACGAAGCGCTTCCTTACATATACAAGACTCTCGTATCGTTCCAGCGTACAAGGTAATTCCACAGCGATTGATGTCTTTTTTAATGGGCAAGGAACGTAGCAAAAGATTTCAACATATAGGTACATGGAGTCCCTTATTTCTGGGGGGTCATGTGCCTTTTTCATTTTTTTTTACCGCTATTGGGAGATTTGATGCTAACAAGTCCTATTCAGGCAAGACCTTGTATTCAAAAAGCCCACCTCAAATTACCCCAAGCAAATGGTCTAACCTAAGAAAAATCATAATGTCGCTTATGGTTAAAAAGGAGGGGCGTATAGATGAAACAATTACAAATATCCCTGTGCATGATTGTTTGTGATGAGGAGGAGCACCTTGAACGCTGTTTATCTTCAGCAGTCGATACTGTCTCAGAAATGATCATCGTTGATACAGGCTCACAGGATCGAAGCGTAGAAATTGCCAGGAGCTATGGAGCGCGGGTTATCTCGATACCTTGGAGGGGAGATTTCTCTGAGGCTAGAAATTTATCGTTGGAATATGCGACCAAGCCGTGGATTCTGGTACTAGATGCGGATGAGGAATGGGTCGTGCCACCAGCCGAGCAATTGATAGAGATGATGGACGAGGCAGAAGCGTTTGGCTATTATGTCCAATTGCAAAGCTATGTGGGCGCTACAGGAGAAGAATTTATCACTGATTCGGTTTGTCGCTTTTTTCGAAACGATGAACGCCTGCGCTTTCGAGGAATGATTCATGAAGAGATTGCCACGTGTATTCTGGAAGTGGAACCAGAAGGTGTGAGATTTTCGCCTATGGTGGTTAAGCACTATGGCTGTTTAGACCATGTTATCGCTCAAAAAAATAAAGCTGCCCGGAACGTTTCTCTTATCCAAAAGGCACTGCTAGAAAAGCCGGATGACCCTGTGTTGATTTACGCTCTAGGCACAAAATATTTTCAGCAGGAAGAATACCAGAAAGCGCGGGTATTATTTGAAGCACTACTTTCTGCTGTTCCTCTTCGGGTTGGTTATATGTCGGATGTATTGCTAAAGCTAGCGTTTTCCTATAAAGAGATGGGCAATACGAAAGAGGCGCAAAACATGATAGAGGAAGCGTTGCGCCATTATCCAGATTTTGTTGATCTGATCGAACTGCGGGCCATTCTTCATATTGAAGAAAATGAGCTAGATTCAGCTCTTGCGTTATTGCAGAAAGCCGTCCTTCTGGGAGATGTATCTCATAAATATACATCGTGTTCAGGGGCGGGGACCTACCGGAGCCTTTATATAAGGGGATTGCTTTATGAAAGACTGCTTTCTTATGAAAAATCATGTCGTTGCTATGAGGAAGCCTTGACCTTCCAGCCACAATTCCACGCAGTTTGGCAGAGATTAATCCGTATACGGGGAGCTTTTAATCAAATTCAAGAATTAGTGGAGCAATTCCAGTTATATAAGGGGAAATTGTCGCCTCAGGTCCAAAGCAGTATCGTGCAATATTTGATGGAATTAAATCAGCCGCAGTGGTTCACACAATATCAGTTGCTATTGCCGGATGCTTATACCCATAATCCGCTTTGGAAAGGAATTTTCCTCGCACAGCTTGGAAAGGAGGAGCTTGCTTTACTAAGCGTCAGGGAAGCACAGCAATGCTTTCATACCCATATGCAGGCGGATAAACAGCTTGAGGCGGATCTTTTACTATGGGCGATTTTCCTGCAAATGAATGAATACGCGCAGGCTTATGAAATCGTCTTACGGTTAGCTCAACGGCAAAAAGAATATCAAGCTTTATTTGGATGGAAGCCAGGCCAAATTATTGCTTTGTCGCGACCTGTATACCAATCCTGTAGTCGAGCATTGCTAGCGATAGGGGCCTGGGAAAAATGGTTAGACCTGCATCGTTCTTGTTCCCCCTTAGGATGGACAGAGGAAGTAAATGATTCGTTTGCAATCGCGTTGCTTCGAGCCCCTCATTCTATCCAGCTTCAATTCCTCCAAATGTTTCTAATGGAAACTCATTTATCTTCGCGACTTCTTCAGATTGCTGGAGTTCTTGCTATTCAATGCAGGAAAAACCACGAAGCTACGACTTTATTTGAAAGGCTGAACCATAGCTCCATCGAGAAGGAACAAATAATAGCCCAGTTAGGCCTATTATATGCGCAAGCTGGGCTAGCTAAGAGATGGAGAGCTGATATTTTACCTGATCAGGTCAACAGCTTGCAGTTTTTATCTATTTTTTCGTAAGGACAGCACGAAAGCAGGTTAATACGCTACCATACATTTGTGTTTTGACAGTATCTTCAGCATTTTCTAAAAGGGGAATGCCCTCCCAGTTCACATGAGGAAAAACAATTGCTTTGCTCATGGTTCTCTTCCTTTTCTTGAGCTGAATAACCTACTGAAGTGTATGGGAGTAAGCAGGGATTGGGCCCTTTTTTTTTTTGAAAGTAAATAGGGAGGAAAAATTCTGATTCAAGATTGTTTTATTAGGGTAAATAGAAAAAAACTCTGTATTTTCTGTTTTATATTTTGTCTAAGGATGGGAGAGATATGACTTTTCGCCGAAAACAATTGCTTGGCTACAGCTTGATTTTATTCTTATTACTGATTTTAGCTTCCCTGGTTATCTTTACGATGAATAGTATTAATAATAATGTTGAAGAAATTGCGAACGAACGTTCTGTGAAAATCAAGCTAGTGAGTGATTTGCAGAACAAATTTTTTCATATAGACCAAGAGCTTAGCTATATCATTGCAGAGAATAATATTTTGCTCATCAATCAAAAAATCGAACAAATGAATCAGAAAATACTAGATACTAACTCCTTAATGACAGTGATCGGCATTAAAATGAATTCGGAGTCTGGACAGCAATTATTAGCGCAAATTAAAGTTCACTATACAGATTATCTCACCTATCAAAAGCAGATTGTAGCGTATGTTAAGGCAGGAAATAAGGAAATGGCTAGAGGCATGTATGTGGGTGGAAAAGAAGAGACTCGCAAAAATGTTATGGAGTTAACGGAAGAATTTAAAAATCGCCAGCAGGAACTAATGGATCAAGCTGCTGACGAATCTGTGAGAACTTACCATAGCATGTTGCTCATCATCATTTTGAGTGTCGTACTTTGTTTGGCATTAGGAATCGGAATTGCAAGCTGGGCTATACGTAGTACCTCGCGTAGTCTTAGTCATATCTCCAGTACAATCTCCGGAATTGATTTTAAACAAGCTGAAAATGTACCGCGATTATCTGTTGTAACGAGAGATGAAATAGGGAACATTTGTGAATCTTTTAACGAGATGGCGGCCTCCCTAGAGGAACATACGACTAAGGTAAAGGAATTTAATAAAAAGATAACAGAGCAAAGCTGGGTAAAGACCCAACAAGCTTATATGGCTAATTTAACGCAGGGGATGCAGGATTTTGAATCTCTAGGGCGAGAATTTATTTCAAAAATCGCTTGGATAATAGAAGCCTCCTACGGTGCTTTTTATCTAGCATTTGGAAAAGGGGACGCCAAGGAATTTAAAAAGATTGCTTCATTTGCATCAAATGGGGAAGATGTGGGAGCTGCCAGCTTTCGTTTCGGTGAAGGTGTAGTGGGGCAATGCGCGCAAGAAAAGAGAATGCTCGCCTTAAAAGAAATGCCTGAGCAGTACATTACCATTAAGTCTGCTTTAGGGAAAGCTTATCCGAAACAAATTTTGATTGTTCCAGTTACCTTTGAGAACGAAACGGTTGCTGTGATCGAGATGGCTACCTTAGGTTCGTTTTCCGAATTACATATGCAGCTAATGGAAAATGTCACAAGTCACTTGGGGACTACTGTTAATCGAATTTTCGATCGCTTAGAGGTAGATCGCCTTCTACGAGAATCGCAAGCAATGACAGAGGAATTGCAGGCTCAATCAGAAGAGCTACAGACACAATCCGAGGAATTGCAGATGCAGACAGAGGAGCTTACTAGCATTAATGAAAGGCTAGAGGAGCAGAAGCAATATGCAGAAGAGAAGGCCCGAGAGCTGGAGCAAACAAAGATAGAGCTAGAGGAACAGACAACAGCACTATTGAAAAGCTCTCAATACAAATCTGAATTTCTAGCTAATATGTCACATGAACTACGTACTCCACTAAATAGTATTTTAATCCTCTCAGAAATGCTCTCGGAGAATCTTAATGAGACGCTTACCGCGGAAGAGCAAGAATATGCACGTGTTATCAATTCCTCTGGTTCAGATTTACTTAACCTGATTAATGATATTTTAGATCTTTCCAAAGTGGAGGCAGGCAAGCTGGAGGTTGTCTTTGAAGAGGTAAATATCAGTGAATTGCCAATATTTATGGAAAGTCACTTTTCACACATTGCGGCTCAGAAGAATCTTCCGTTCCATATTGAAGTACATGCTGATGCGCCCGATATTATGTACACCGATGAACAACGACTGCATCAAATCTTACGGAATTTACTTTCCAACGCCTTCAAATTTACGAAAAAGGGCTCCGTGACTCTACAAATTAGAAGGGCAGACCCCTTGCAGGTCAATAAGATAATGCCAGAGGAGAAGTATACGGATTACTATTTGGAGATTTCCGTCACGGATACTGGTATTGGCATAGCCGAGGACAAGAGAGAACACATCTTTGAAGCCTTCCATCAAGCAGATGGCGCAACGAGCAGAAAGTATGGGGGGACAGGTCTAGGGTTATCCATCTGCCGAGAATTTGCACGTCTATTAGGTGGTTGCATTACCTTAGAAAGTGAAGAGGGTTGCGGTAGTACCTTTACGCTATATATTCCAAATATGCAGGAAGGGACGAGACAGGAGCTGTTTTCCGTTCACACAGAAACGGAAGTAGCTCATATGGAAGGGGTTCACGCAGATAGCTCACAGCGTCCCGTTTTTGAAACAGAGGACTTACAGACTTCCTTGGAGCAGGGGCAAGTAATGATAGAGCAAGATCAAGATCAAATAATTTCTCCACAAGCACAAAAGTATACGCAGCAGGTACCAAGCTTGTTTAAGGGTAAGCATGTCTTGGTTGTGGACGATGACAATCGAAATGTTTTTGCGCTCACCACCACTCTTGAACGAGAAGGATTTAAGGTGATCGCCGCCAGTAACGGGAGAGAGTGTCTTGAAATACTAGATAATGTTCAGCACATGGATATCATACTCATGGATATTATGATGCCAGAGATGGATGGGTATGAAGCAATGCAGGCTATTCGCCAAAAAGCTGATATGAAAAATGTACCAATCATTGCCTTGACCGCAAAAGCTATGAAATATGACCGAGAAAAATGCCTGAGGGCTGGAGCATCCGATTACATCAGTAAGCCATTAAAGACGAGTCAACTGCTTTCAGTTATGCGTGTCTGGTTGGTGAAGTAGGTGTAATAAATAGATGGAGGACAGATCGATGACTTCTTTGACTGAGGCAAATGAATACCAGATTGATGAACGAGAAAGCATTGAAATCGATCTTCTTTTAGAAGGAATTTATCGGATGTATGGCTTTGATTATCGTGATTATGTTAGATCTTCAATAAGAAGACGCATATGGAATCGCATGATACAAGACAGGATTCCTACAGTTACTGCTCTTTTAGAGAAGGTACTTCATGATGCTAAATTTGTGGATAAATTGCTACATGATTTCTCCATTAATGTAACGGAAATGTTTCGTGATCCTAGCTTTTTCTACGTTTTTCGTAAGAAGGTAATACCTTTTCTTCATCAGCTTCCTGAAATTAGAATTTGGCACGCAGGCTGTTCAACAGGAGAAGAAGCATATTCCATGGCTATTCTAATTGAAGAAGAGAATCTGAGCCATAAGACTAAAATCTATGCGACAGATATGAACGAGGAAGTGTTGAAACGGGCCGAAAAGGGGACCTTTTCCTTAAAGAAGATGCAGAATTTTACAAGGAATTATATACAAGCCGGTGGCAAAAAAGCCTTCAGTGAATATTATTCGACTGACTCTGAATTTGCAATCTTAAACCAATCCATCTTAAAAAACGTAACCTTTGCCCAACACAATTTAGTAACAGATGGTTCTTTTAACGAGTTCCATGTGGTGATTTGTCGGAATGTCCTGATTTACTTTAATACAGACCTACAGAGTCGTGTCTTCCAATTGTTTGATGAGAGCTTATCTACCAATGGTTTCTTCGGCTTAGGGAGTAAGGAATCGCTCTCTTATGTAAAGGATATGGGCCATTATCAGGAGATTGAAGGAGTGCGGATATATCAAAAATGCAGGTAGAAACATAAAGGAAAGCGAACCTTCTGGATTACGGGAAGGTTCGCTTTTTATTGAAGGAATCAGGAGGTATGATCCGATGGAATTATTGTAGAGGCTCACCTGTCAGCGCATCAATGAAGTAGGAATCTGACGGCTGACTTAGGATATAAACTAACAAAGGAGCAGGTGCCATTTGATCCTCGTATTGTGGCCATAGGTAGCTCAGCTTCACTGGATGAGATGCGATAAAGGCCTTTTTCGCTTGTTCAGCAGTAATGATTTTTTTGCTGTCAGGCAGGGCTGCTTCTGTTTGGAGGTCAAAATGGAAACCAATTATTTTTCCTGTAAGAGCATCTACCTGAACCGAGTATGCTTTGTCAGCTACAGGGATGTTTTGGTGTAGCTGGCTGAAGGTAAGATAATATTGGGGATGTTTCTCATTCTTCTTCAGCTTACTCTTGTCCACCCATTCAGGAATTTGCTTTGTATCCTGATCGTTTGAGAAAAGGGAATCAAGAGAAAGCTCTTTTACCTTCGAATCAGCATACTTCTCTATAAATGGCAGGGCTGCTTTCTCGGCATCCGCAGGTGATAGGTTCCCTTTTTTCCCTAGTTGGGAGCTATCATGTAAGTTCATTCTGATAACTTCTCCTGTTGCCTTATTTGCGCTCAGGTTTATATAGATATTCTTATTATCATCGGTATGAGAACTCCAGGAATATTCTACGTAGGTATTACCTGTATAAGAGTCTTTTTCCTCACGCTCGTCGTATTTTAGCTTGCTCAGATCAAGGCCAAATGCAGGCGATGACAAAAGCTTTTCTGCCTCAGCCTTAGATGTTACCATCAAGGCTTCTCCTTTAGCGGAGATGGATACTTTTTTAGGGGTCAAGGGTTTAGTTGAATCCCATGTATCCATAGGCTTACCTGTCTTGGCATCGAGTATTTTGACTTGGGCGGGAGCGTATGCAATCACAGGTTTTGAGTTGGTTTTGGCTTGGTTATTAGAATAGTTGCTGATATAGAATACATTCATTTCCGTCAGCTTTTGAAGTGCTTCTTCTGCCTTTTCTTTACTCAACGCTTCTTTTGGATCGGGGAATTTTTTATCATCATAGACAATATCTGAATCCCCTAAGTAATAAGCGGTAATATTACCCGATTTGTCCACAGATACATGGACGCCGCTTGAAAGCAGAGGAATTCCGTTGTACAAGCGTTCAAATGCTACACTTCTATACTTCCAATCCATTCTTTTTCCGTCTTCCGTTGTCATCCCACTTTGTGAGACGCCGCTGTGCTCACTTACCTTTAATTTATCCAGCTCATCACCTAATACGGTTTTGAGAAATGCAGTGGCTTTTTCTTTAGCTAGCTTTTCAGATGGCGGAGTATCTGATGTCCATTCAGAATGATTAATAGAAAGCTCTAGCAATCGACCAGATTTTTGATCAAAGGAAAGGAAGGCTTCTGGTTCTATTTTATCTTTAGAGGCTTTATCAGCGCCTTTATCAGAGCGTTTAAGGAGATAGACCTGATACTTTCCGGTCTGTGTCTTATTATCACTATCAGGTCTATGAGATACCACAGTAAATGCTTTTAGCTCGGGAATTGCTGTGAGTACCTTGTCAAGCGATTGTTTGACAGCTGTAGGCAAGTTAGCCTGTTCCTGTTTGGCAGGGGCTGGTGTCGTGCTTGCCGATGTGTCCGCTGCCCATACGGGTGTAACGGATAGCATGCTAACGGCAATAAAAGTAGCTAGCGCTGTATGAAGCTTCTTTGCTTTTCTCATAATGACCTCCTCGTAGTGAATCTTTGTAAAATGTTCCCAATATATAATGACGACAATAAACAAGAAAAGTCACGCTTATCAGAAAAAATATTTTTTAAAAATGCTTACAGGGAGGTTTATTCGTTAGCACGAATCATTAGCAGGCACATATCATCATGCTGATGCTCCCTAGCTTCAGGAGGTAAAATATTTTCTACCAGTTGTTCAGGAGTTAGGGGGTGATTGAAAAGCGCTGTCTTCATGATTTCTGTCCCATCATCTACGGTATTTTCCAGCATTTCTAAAAGACCGTCCGTGTATAACACCATTTGCATGCTCTTCTTGTACGCAATCACCGTTTTTTGTACCTCAATTTCTGAGAAGAAACCGACGGCACAACTTCCTTTATCCAAATAATGAACCGTTACATCGTCTACGATCATGATCCCCTTTGGATGTCCAGCATTGACGTATTCTACAGTCCTTTTTTCGGTATCAATGACTAGGTAAATGGCGGTGAAATAGTATTGAAGGAAGCGCTCTGTGCTGTTTAACTGATACATGTATCTGTTTAACTCCTGAATGACTTGTTCTGGGTCAGTAATTTTCGTAATGGTATCACGCAGAACAGATGAAATATACATACAAACCAGAGAAGCCGCAATTCCATGGCCCATCATATCTAATAGGATCACGCCATAGCGCTTTTCATCAATAGGTATCCAGGAATACATATCTCCAGCTAGTTCAAAGGTAGGCAGATAGGCAGCGCTAATCTGAATCCGTTCATTATGGATTGGATGGCTTAACACGCTTCGTTGTACTTGTTTAGCAAGCTGAAGCTCACTTTGGATGACCTTATCACGTTCTCGATGCCAGTCGCTTTCGTGCTTTAAACGCAAAGCAACACGAATACGCGCCATTAATTCAATTTTATTAATCGGCTTCATTACATAATCATTTGCACCTACATGAAGAGCCTCTGCCATTTTAAACGAGTCACCCATAGCTGTAACAAAAATAATCGGGATATGCTTTAATTCGTCATTTTGCTGAATGCGGCGACAGGCTTCAATGCCGTCTATTTCTGGCATCATGAGATCAAGCAATATGAGATCCACACTGCGATGAATTTTATGTGGCGCATCTATTTGCAGATAGTCAAAAAGCTCGTAGGCTGAATGCAGGAGCTTAATATCTGTATATCCTTCACTGTTTAATATCTTTTCAATTATGGTGAGATTAATCGGATTGTCATCCACGACGAGAATGCTCATTACCTAATTCTCCTTTTCGTAAAGACAGGATATGTACTTGGTTAATCGTATCATAGCTAGATAGTGAGTGAGCGGCTACACGTCACTTACCTCTTTACCCGTAAACTATATGTTTGAATCAGACTCATGATAAGATTTTGTCTATCTTGTTTTGATACAATAGAAAAAAACATGGTGGCAAATGAACGGGAGCTGCCAAAAAAAGTGGTGATGATAATGCTACATTTACATCAGGCAGAGGAGCTTCTGCAAAGATATTACGGCTATCCGGCCTTTCGACAAGGACAGCAGCAGATTATTGAAAGTATTTTGAGCGGACACGACACGCTAGGAATTATGCCTACAGGCGGGGGGAAATCCATCTGTTATCAAATTCCCGCCTTACTGTTCGATGGAATTACACTCGTAATCTCTCCCTTAATCTCTTTAATGAAGGATCAGGTAGATGCCTTAGTTAGTATGGGTGTACCTGCTACTCAGATTAATAGCTCTCTTTCCTATCATGAGGTGCAGGAAAGAATGAGTGATGCTAGAGGGGGCAGGTACAAATTGGTTTATATTGCTCCAGAGCGACTCGAATCCGAACAGTTTCGGGAAATGATTCAGGAGATGCCGATTTCGTTATTAGCCGTGGATGAGGCGCATTGTGTCTCGCAGTGGGGGCATGATTTTCGCCCCAGCTATCTAGCGGTTGCGAGCCTTGTACAGTCATTACGTACGCGGCCTATCGTGGTGGCTCTGACCGCAACGGCAACCCCTGAGGTAAAAGAGGACATTTGCCGACTCCTTGCACTGCAAGAAGGTCAAGTATTCGTTACCGGGTTTGGCCGGGACAATTTAATGCTAGCTGTACGGAGAGGCGAGGATAGACGCTCATTTGTTTTTGACTACGTGACAGCAAATCATGGACAGGCTGGTATCATATATGCTTCTACTCGCAAAGAAGTAGAAAATCTCTATGAATTTTTACGCCAAAAGGGGCATCGTGTAGGTAAGTATCACGCAGGCCTATCCGAGGATGAGCGTATCAGCAATCAGGATGCTTTTCTATTTGATGACGTAAATGTCATGATTGCAACGAATGCATTTGGAATGGGGATTGATAAGTCCAATGTCAGATACGTCATTCATTACAATATGCCGAAAAATCTGGAGGCCTATTATCAGGAGGCTGGGCGTGCAGGACGTGATGGAGAACGTAGTGAATGCATCCTGCTGTTTCAGGCACAGGATATCCAAACGCAGAAATATTTTATTGAACAAAATGAACAAACAGATGAAAGAAAAGAGCAGGATTACAAAAAATTATATGCAATGAGTGACTATTGCCGAACCTCACGTTGCTTGCAGCAATACATCCTGGAGTATTTTGGTGATCCCCATGCCAAAGAGTGTGGTACCTGCGGAAATTGTACAGATGACGCAGAGTTAATAGATAGTACGGTGGAGGCTCAGAAGATTTTTTCATGTGTGAAACGAATGAAGGAACGTTTTGGAGCGGTTATGGTCGCACAGGTTCTGAGGGGCTCTTCTAATAAAAAGGTACTTCAATTCGGTTTTTCGGCACTGCCTACATACGGCATTATGAAAGACTACACGGAAAAAGAGATTGTAGAGATGATTCAGTGGCTGATTGCGGAAGGTTATATGAGCTTAACAGAAAGCCAATATCCGGTGGTTATGCTTGGGGAAAGAGCGGTGCGAGTATTAAAAGGAGAAGAGCAGGTCTGGCATAAGCAACGCGCGAAGCCGATCAAGCGACAGGAGGATAGTCAATTGTTTGATATCTTACGTCAGTTGCGCAAAACGATTGCCGAGCGAGAGGGATTGCCGCCTTATGTTATTTTTCATGATAGTACCTTGCGGGAAATGAGTGAAATCGTTCCCACTGATAAAGCTACCATGCTCACGATCAAAGGTGTGGGGGAAGCTAAGTGGGAAAAATATGGCGAAGAATTTATCGCATGTGTAACCGAGTATAGTCAGAAGGCATAGCTGGAAAATGGAGTAAATGATGTAGCAAAGAAAGAGTGGGGAAAGCCTTGAATTTGGCTCTCCCTACGTTTTTTGGAAGCATAAGGCTTGTTTTATTTTTTGGAAATAAAAACCTTCAATTTTTCCTGCTTATTTTTAGTTGTAACATTATTAATATTTCGGTAGTCTACTACTAGGACTTTTTTTCACAATTTGATAAAAGGGAGATACTACATGCACTTACTTCAAAAAGCCTGCAAAGGTTTCCTAACAGCTATGCTTGGTTTTTCCTTTCTTGCAACCGGAGTAGCAACTCCTGCTCCTGTAGAAGCTGCAGAGAGCAAGAGTAACGATGTGAACGTCACGCTACTGGGCACATCTGATATTCACGGACGCTTCATGCCGTGGGATTATGGCTTAGATGGTCCTAATCTGACTGGAAGCATGACACAATTATTTACAATTATTAAACAAGTAAGAAAAGAAAACCCAAACACGATCTTATTGGATGCAGGTGATCTTATTCAGGATAACTCCGCGGAGCTATTTAATGATCAGCCGCAATCTCCAATGATGGTAGCTTTAAACGAAATGGGCTATGATGCTTGGGCATACGGAAATCATGAATTCAATTTTGGATTAGATGTATTAGATAAAATCGGAAGCCAATTCACAGGCACGATGCTCGCAGGTAACATTTACAAAGAGAATGGCGAGCGCTTTATGCCTGCTTATAAAATCATCGAAAAAGATGGCGTTAAAATAGGAATTATCGGAATGAATACGCCAATGATTACAGAATTTGAAAAAGGCACTGACCATCTAAACGGGTTGATCGTTAAGAACCCTGTTGAAGAAACAAAGAAAGCAGTTAGCGAGTTAAAAGGGAAAGTAGATGTCATGATTGGTCTTATGCACATGGGGATTGAGAATGAGAATGGCATCCCAGGTACGGGTGTAGAGGACATTGCGAACGCTAACCCGGAATTAACCGCCATCTTTGCAGGTCATATGCACAAATTGGTTAAAAAAGAAGTTATTAATGGCGTTTTAATCACAGAACCTGATAAATATGGAACACATATCTCCCGCATTGATCTTTCCTTTACCAAACAGGGAGATAAAGTGGTTTTAAAAGAGAAAGAAGCAACTGCCATTCCGGTGAAGGCGGCGGATGGTACTTTTATAAAATCTGACGCTGGTTTAGAAAAAACCTTGCAGCCGTTCCATGAATTCGCTCGTGCCGATGCTAACATCGTCGTTGCAGAATTAAAGGATGGCAATCTAGTACCGCGCGATGAAATTAAAGGCATTCCACAGGTGCAAGTACAAGCCACACCAATGGCTAACTTCTTTAATGAAGTAATGCTGTATTATAGCAAAGCGGACGTGGTTGCTCACCAGATCGATAATGACGATGTGAAGCTAGATGCAGGCCCGATCAAGAAAAAAGATATTGCCTATAGCTATCGCTATGCGGGCGGAGAGGTTACCGTTTATAACATTACAGGTAAAGACTTGAAGGATTATATGGAATGGGCAGCAGGCTACTTTAACACAACTCGCCCAGGTGATGTAACCCCTAGTTTTGATAAAAAACGCCGTGCCTCGAAATATAGCACGAATGATTTTTTTGGTAACGTGAAGTATGAAATTGATTTATCAAAACCAGCCGGTGAACGTATTACTAATTTACGCCGAATGGATGAGACTGCAATTAAACCAGAGGATACAATTAAAATCGGTATGAACTCCTACCGAATGGAAGCTCTGCAAGCAAAAGGTGGGGCATTAGAAGGACGCAAATTCGACGTTCTTTGGTCTTCTAAACAAAATGATGCGTATGGAGAGACAGGCGGGACGATCCGTAACCTGTCTATGAAATATCTGCAAGAAGTGAAAAATGGTGTTTACACGCCAAATAACGAGCAATACTGGAAGGTTACCGGCTTCGATGCGAAAGCTCCAGCGCGTTCAGATGTGGTAGAGCTTCTAAATGACGGCATTATGGAAGTCGCAAAAGATGGTAAGTACACAAACATAGCTTCTATTAATGTAAACGATGCTGTTACACCAGCCGAAATCGCAGAGCTTGCGAAAAAAGCGAATGTAAAAGCAGATCAATTTACGGGTGTAAAAACCAAAGGTGAGTTCTATCAAAAGCTAAACCAAGCTCGCAAGGCGTCTGAATCTGCAACGGATCAGTCCACAAAAGAAGCTGAAAAACCAGCTCCTGCGGCTAAAGCGGAAGAACCAGCAGTAACAACGCCAGCGGAAAAAACAGTGGTTACTCCTGTTCAGCCAGCAAAACAGCCAACAAAACAACCAACAGTAGAGGCTCCTGTCAAAAAGCTGGAGCCAGCACAAGTGGTTGCATCTGACAAGAAGCAGGCTAGAGTTACAGCATACTTTTTGAACCTACGCACCAAGCCATTAGCGGGTTCTAAGATTATGGGAGCTGTACCGAAAAATACCGTTTTAGAGATTGTAGGTTCGCAAAAAGGCTGGTTACAAATCTCTTATCAGGGTAAGACCGTGTACGTTGATAGTGCCTTTGTAAAGGTACTACCGTAACCAGCTAAATGAAATCAATACCGTAATATATGATGTACTAGGAAAGCAGTCCGATTATAAATCGGGCTGTTTTTTTTATAGAGAGGGCCTTTCCAGCTAGGATAGATGCCGTGTCCAACTATGGAATGAACACATAGAAATAAGGAGGTAAGTCAGAACTACCTGACAGCTAGGAGCTAAGAAGGAGGATGACATGTTAAAACCAAAACAAATAAGAACGGCTAAAGAACGGTTCATAGTAAAAGCAAAGAACGAAGCTACTACAAAAGAAACACCAAAATCAAAGGTGAAAACAAAACCAAAGGTCACAACAAAACCAAAGGCCGCATCAAAAACCAAACTAACAGGACGAATTGTTTTCCCGGGGGATGCTGATTATAATCGGGCACGTGCAGAGTATAATCGTCGATTTAATAAGTTTCCTAGAGTAATTGTGTTTTGTCAGTGTACAAAGGATATCATTAATGCAGTTAAGTGGGCCCGTGAAAGGAAGGTACCCATTCGTATCCGCAGTGGTCGACATAGCTATGAAGGGTTTTCCGTCGTTACCGGTGGAATTATTATCGACGTGAGCGAGATGAACAAGATAATTGTAGATCGCAAGCGTAATCTTGCTTACGTACAGACGGGTGCACCGTTAGCAGAGGTCTATCAAAAATTATGGGAAAAAGGGGTAACCATTCCTGCCGGCACGGCGGCCGATGTGGGCGTGGCCGGACTCACATTAGGTGGGGGAATTGGACTGCTGTCACGCCAATATGGACTTACACTGGATCATTTGCAAGCAGTCAACATGGTGGTAGCTTCTGGGAAAAAAGGGGCAAAGCTATTAAAAGCTACTCCAAGCCAGCATGCTGATCTGCTGTGGGCTTCCAAAGGTGGGGGAGGAGGCAATTTTGGTATTGCTAGTTCCTTTATATTCCGAGTTCGCCCGATTCAATTCGTATCGATCTATAGTATTACGTGGAAGTGGAAGGACTTTATAAAGGTATTTGATAAATGGCAACACTGGGCACCAAGTGTAACCAATCGCTTAACATCTACCATTGAAATGTCTTCTAAGCAGGTAGGTACAATCGTTTCAACGGGACAATTGCTAGGAACAGCAAAGGAGCTTAGAAGATTAATAAAACCCCTCCAAAGCACGGGTTCACCGATAAAAGTTAAAGTGCGACAGGTTCCTTATATCGAGGCAGTTAAGTTCTTTGCTGAATCAGACGAGAATTTATTGCCAAAATTTAAAATAACAGGAGCCTACGCATATAAAAATCTACCTATTAAAGGGATAAAGGTTTTACAGGAGTTTTTGGCAAACGCCCCAAATCGCCATTCTACAGTGTGGTGTCAAAGCCTAGGGGGAGCTGTTGGCCGTGTCCTGCCCTCGGATACCGCCTATTTCCATCGAGGGGCCAGATATATATTTGAGCTTTCGGCTAGATGGAGAGATAAATCATTCCAGACAGCTAGCATACGATGGGTCAATCGCTTTCGAGAAGCACTTACTCCTTATGTCATTGGGGATTACGTGAATTTCCCCGATCTTCATATCAAAAATTGGCCACAGGCCTATTATGGGACCAATTTTGCCCGCTTAAAGCAGGTAAAGAAAAAGTACGATCCTCACAATGTATTTTGCTTCGCTCAGAGTATTCCGGTGAAAAGGACAACGAGGAAAAAAGTGAAATAAAGCAAGGAAGCTACGCTTTCCCGGAGATTTGTGCTCCGGTTTTTTTCATTCCAGTAGTTTCCGAGAAAAAGATCAATTTCCCTTGAAACTTTTCCTACATTCTGTCACGATTTTCGATATAATCATAGAGATGTAGATTTGGGTAAATCACCGTTGAGAGACAATTACGCAAGAAATGATTCTTTTTTTATAAAGCAAGCAAACAATTAATCATAAAACTAAAGGAGTTAATCATGAGTATTTTAACCGTACAAGGTCTAAGCCATGGTTTTGGCGACCGTGCTATTTTTAATGACGTTTCCTTCCGTTTATTAAAAGGGGAACATATCGGCTTAATCGGTGCTAATGGCGAAGGAAAATCTACCTTCATGAACATTATCACGGGAAAGCTAGAGCCGGATGAGGGGAAAATCGAATGGGCGAAGAACGTGCGCGTGGGCTATTTGGATCAGCATGCCGTTCTACAACGCGGCATGACGATTCGCGACGTGCTGCGTGGAGCGTTTCAATATCTTTTTGACATGGAAGCTGAGATGAATGCAATCTGTGACAAAATGGCCGATGCGACTCCAGAAGAGCTAGAGCAACTGCTTGAAGATATGGGAACCATTCAGGATACGCTAACTAACAATGATTTTTATGTGATTGACGCTAAAATAGATGAGATTGCCCGCGGACTAGGTCTAGAAGACATTGGTTTGGAACGAGATGTACAAGATTTAAGCGGTGGACAACGTACCAAGGTTCTACTTGCCAAGCTACTTTTGGAGAAACCAGACATTCTGCTATTGGACGAGCCGACCAACTATTTGGATGAGCAGCATATTGAATGGTTAAAACGCTACTTAAACGAATATGAGAATGCCTTTATTTTGATTTCGCATGACATTCCATTCTTAAATAGCGTTATTAACCTGATTTATCATATGTCCAACCAAGAGCTAGGCAGGTATGTTGGGGATTATGATAACTTCATGCAAATCTATGAGGCGAAAAAGGCTCAGCTTGAATCTGCTTATAAACGCCAGCAACAGGAAATTTCTGAGCTTAAGGACTTCGTAGCACGTAACAAGGCACGTGTATCCACGCGTAATATGGCGATGTCCCGTCAGAAGAAGCTGGATAAGATGGATGTGATTGAGCTTGCGAAGGAAAAACCAAAGCCAGAGTTTAACTTCAAGGAATCTCGTGCTTCCGGCAAAGTGATTTTGGAAGCAAAGGATTTGGTTATCGGGTATGACGAGCCATTGTCCCGTCCGCTTGAATTGTATATGGAGCGCGGACAAAAAATCGCCTTAGTAGGTGCAAACGGTATTGGTAAAACAACCTTAATGCGCAGTATTTTAGGCCAAATTAAGCCCATCTCCGGTGATGTACGTATGGGTGATTACCTGAATATCGGTTATTTTGAACAGGAGATGAAAGGAAGCAATCCTAATACGTGTATTGAAGAAGCGTGGCAGGAATTCCCGTCATTCACTCAATTTGAAGTGCGTGCAGCGTTAGCAAAATGTGGGCTGACAACCAAGCATATCGAAAGTAAGATTGATGTGTTGAGCGGGGGAGAAAAGGCGAAGGTACGCCTATGTAAGCTAATTAACCGCGAAACCAATTTACTCGTACTAGACGAGCCTACGAATCACTTGGATGTTGAGGCCAAGGATGAATTAAAACGCGCCTTGAAAGCGTACAAGGGCAGTATCCTAATCATATGCCACGAACCAGAGTTCTATCAGGATGTTGTGACTGATGTATGGAATTGTGAATCCTGGACGACTAAAGTATTCTAAGCTTGCGCGGGATCAAACTATCATATAATGGTTCCATAAAAGGGAAGCACTCTAAACCTAGCTTTTGCTGGTTTAGGGTGCTTCTTCTATTAATAAAACGCTTTTTTTCTCAGAACTCCTTTTACTGTCCGTGACGTGCCAATTGCTATGATTGTGATTTGACCTCATGCCTAATTTGCTTTGGAAAAATCGCCGTTACTTTAAAGTAGTCACCATCAATATCGATGTGCAATTCCCCACCCTGCAAATCCATAATACTCTTGGCTATGGCAAGCCCCAGTCCTGAGCCTTCTGTATGGCGGGATTGATCTCCGCGCTTGAAACGCTCAAATAGCTCGCTTACTTCATAGCTAATTTCGTAGGCAGAGACATTTTTGATCGTAAACAGCACGCGATCTGCTTCCTCGTTCAGGGAGAGGTAAACACGAGTATTAGGCAAGGAATACTTAATCACATTGCTAATGAGGTTTTCGAATACACGCCAGGTCTTTTTCCCATCCACATGCATAAGTATTTTAGGCTGATCAACATGAAGGCGGAAGATTAGTCCTGAAGCAGGTATCTTATCAGTAAACTCAGCCAGTGCTTGGTCTAGGAGAGCGACAATATCTACCTGCTCTACATGCATCTCGACAGCACCACTCGCGACTTTGGATGCCTCAATCAAATCATCAATCAGCACCTTTAAACGATGGGTTTTTTTGTCCAATATGTTAAGGTATTCTTTTGATTCCTCAGGAGTCAGTGTGTCTTGTTTCAAAAGTCCGACATAATTCATAATCGAGGTAAGCGGTGTACGCAGATCATGCGAGACATTGGTGATCAGCTCCGTCTTTAACTTTTCGCTTTTCATCTGGCTATCCAGCGATTTTTTTAAGCCCTCCCGCATATTATTGAGATTCTGGACCAGTTCTTTAAAGTTTCCGGCCTTTGGCTCCTCGATATGCAGGCTAAGCTGTCCCGCTGCTATATATTCTGTAGCTTTCATAATTTTGTTTAAGGCACCTATTCTACGTAGGGTAAGAGGTACTACAAAGAGAAGGTAAAACAGGCTATAAAAGAAGCCACAGATAACAGGAATACGACGGATATCAACCATTCCCCGGATTCCCCAGAAAATTAACAGACAGCTAAAACCAAACCCGGCTGATAAAATAGCTAATAGGACGACTTTAAACAGTAAGCTTTTGTATAACGTGCTTTCTTGATAGAGAATTTTTAGCTGATGCAAAAAACTTTTTTGCCATTGAAGCTGGAGCTGTTCCCGATTATTCAAAATGTAACAAGCTTCGTAGATATGCAAGATGATATAGGCAAACAGTAGTGCAAAACCGGTTAATACAAGAACATGTACGATGCCAGGCTGTAAATAGAAAAAGGATGTTCGATTCAAGGAAATGATTGTAGTTATGCAAACAATGGCCAATAAGAAAATCCGAATATCAATCGGTATACAGCGTAGTACTCGTGCCATTTTTTCTAAGAGTAGGACAGTTATATTCTTTTGTTTGAATAAATAGATACCAATCGAGATGATTCCTATCAGACTAACCAAACCTACTAGGCACTCGTTAATCAATCGATCTCTAATTGTTAAAAAGTGCGTATAGTATTTAAGTTCCAGATTTTCTTCATTTAGGGTAAGAGGAACTATGACATACCCCCACCAGTCCAAACGTTTGAAAAGATCATTAATGTCTTCAAGATTATCAGGTGGATTTAACATTGGGAATCTTGCATAGAATAGTGTTCTTGTTTTTAATTCTTCTTCAGTTGGAGTTTTATCTATGTTTTTATAAACATCTTTCGTTTGTTGATTTTGAATATAGTAGTGAAAGGTATTATCTAGTATAGAAAGTCTAAACTCGATCCTTTTAAATGCTTCACCTTGTTCATCAAACGGTTTTTTTTTGTAATCTTTAAAAACTACAAATCTTCGTTCCAATAAATTTGAAAATCGATCCACATCTCTTCCAAAGTCATTGGTAGTAAAGTAATAGTCCTTGCTTAATTGCGGTATGTTATTCAGAACATCTATCGTAGCTAGGAATGGTAAAGCCAGCAGATAAAAGCTTACAACAAGAGCAACTAAGGGGATAAATTTACCCTTCGATTTTGTATCCAATGCCCCACACCACCTTTAAATATTTGGGCTCTTTTGGGTTGATTTCAATTTTTTCGCGAATTCTTCGGACATGAACAGCCACTGTATTTTCCGCATTGTAATAAGGCTCCTTCCACACTTTTTCATAAATTTCCTCAATAGAAAATACGTGGCCTTTATTGACCATTAGTAGCTCAAGAATTTTATACTCCGTTGCGGTCAAACGAACTTCTTCACCATCTACCGTTACGGTTTTCGCATTCGTATTAAGGGTCAAACCGCCGACTGTCGTTTCACCATCGCGTACCTTGTAATTGCCTAGATTGGTATATCTGCGCAATTGGGATTTCACACGGGCAATTAATTCAATAGGATTGAACGGCTTCGTGATGTAATCGTCTGCACCTACATTAAGACCTAGCACGATATCAGTATCTTCAGACTTTGCTGAAAGCATAATGATAGGAATATTCTTTGTTTCTCTGATGGTAAAGGTAGCTTTAATTCCATCCATAATCGGCATCATAATATCGAGTAGGATGAGTTGAATATCTTCTGTTTCTAGAATCTCTAATGCTTCCACACCGTTCCTCGCTTGAAAGACGGCGATATCCTCATTGCGCAAATAAATTTTGATAGCTTCTCTAATTTCTGCTTCGTCATCTACGACTAGTACTTGATATTTTGGCATCTGTTATCCACCTTTTCTTCACGTTCCTTTCATTGTGTCATAGGCTTATCTTACAAACAACTTGTTACAAATAATAAAACGGAAATCTTACAAAAGTCTTAAGATGTAGCAAGTCCTGCTGCTCAAACAACAAAAACCCCCTTCACTAATGTGTAAAGGGGGAGCTGAAACATCTAGTAATGGCTGATTTGCCAAGGCCGTTTGGCAGGAGCAGGAGCAGGTACACCTGTCGGAAAGTGAGAAGGATAGGAATGTCTACATGAGTGTGTGGTCGAATGTTCACGGCGTATGACCTTGGGGATGGCACTTTGTTCAATACGCTGGCGTAATGCGCCGGAGGAAGTGATTAATCCGGGTCGAGTGTACAATCTAACGGCGTCCTTTGTGCAAAACGGACAATCAATGATTTCGGTAGCATGCTTCATGCTTATTGTCTCTTCAAATAGGCCGCAATCCTGACAGTGAAAGACGTAGGTTGGCATTAATAGCTCCTTTCTTTTGAATCACGCATGAGCGCTCAACACGATTATTTTGGTAAAATATCTCGATCAAAAATGGAGGTGAGAAGCCACAGTGTGTAACAAGCATTAGGTACGGTTGAGATTCACATTTCGAATATCACTGGGGTCGTCATTATTTAAGATTTGCCCATCAGTCCAGTCTTTGCATTCCATTCGAAAGACAGCTCCAGGATTTACAGAAACAGTGGCGGGAATGTCTGGATGCCAACGATTATGGCCAGGAGTGACCTGATCCTCCATAGAAGACCTCCTTTTACTGTATAGCCTTGTTATCCATTCCTATGTGGACAAGGATAAAATCATTACTGATTGAATGAAATGGTTTCTTGTTTGGATATGTTGGTAGATAGAGGTACAATAAGAGCTAACCAAAAGACTAGAGATTATAGGGGATATGCGATGAATAATATTTTTAAGATATTCAAAAGAGACGTGAAAAAAATTGCGACGAATTGGGCTGCTGCCATTATTATTTGTGGACTTGTTTTCTTACCGTCTCTTTATGCGTGGTTTAACATTAAGGCCTCTTGGGACCCGTATGGACAAACGAGCGGTATTAAGATTGCTGTGTCTAATCTGGATAAGGGAGCAGAACTGCGCGGGAACAAGCTTAATATTGGAGAAGAGATCATTACCTCGTTACAAGAGAATAAAAAGATAGGCTGGGTATTCACCGATGCGGATAATGCCCTAAGAGGAGTAGAGCATGGTGATTATTACGCGAGTATCACCATACCTGCTAATTTTTCAGAACGAATCGCAACAGTGCTGTCCAAAAATCCGCAAAAGGCGGAAATTATCTATAACGTAAATGAAAAAATCAACGCTATCTCACCTAAAATAACGGCTAAAGGGGCAAGTGGTGTAACGGAGGAGGTCAATCGCAATTTTATCAAGACAGCCAACGGCACCATTTTCCGCATATTTAACGAGATTGGCATTCAGTTAGAGAGCGAGCTACCAACGATTAGACGACTAATTGAACTTGTATATAAAGTAGAAGCCTCCTTCCCGGAAGTGCATAAAGTGATTTCTACAGCAAGTGCCGATTTGAAAAAAGCGGATGATATCTTAAAGAAGGCGCAAAATAATCTGCCGGTAATGACGCAGCTTGCACAAGATGCCGAAAAGCTTTCTGTTCACGTAGGTGAGTTCTTGGATCACAGTGCAGATGCTATCGGAACGCTGACACCTACCATCAAAGAGAACTTACTTTTGATTCAACAAACCGCTGTGCTAAGCGAAAAGTTGCTAGGCATACTGCAAGATGTAAGCTTTGTGCCAAGTTTGGCTAAAGTAGAGCTGGATCGTACTGCTGAACGCTTGGACAGAGCGCTTAGCGTTACCGATCGTTTGATAGGAGTGTTTGAGCCACTATCCAATTTGACTGGGAAACGACTGCATTTTGTTACGGATAAGCTTAAAGATATAAAATCAACGTTTGAAAAGCAGCAGACGATTGTCACCTCCATAGCAGATACGCTTGATCGCGGTGAAAGGCCGGCTCAACAGCTAGTGGATCAGTTTATGCAGCTCTCAAGAAATACCTCGCAGGCGATTGATGATCTTCTCAATCGATTTAATACGCAGATTGAACCGCTTATCATGGAAGGCATCGAAAAGGCGAAACAGGATGCCAATCAAGCAAGAGCGGTGATCAAGGATGCAATTGCCAGCATACCAGATGTGCAACAGATTTTGCAGGATGCCGCGAAGGGACTTTCTTTGGGAAGCAAGGATTTATTGCTGCTTCAAAAAAATCTTCCTGAGATAGAAGCAAAAATTAAAGATGTAGCTAAGCGGATACGAGCCTTAGAAAAAGAGGGCAACCTAGAAGAAGTAATTGATCTGTTGAAGAGAAATGCAGAGAAAGAAAGTCAGTTTTTCGCAGAACCCGTTATTTTAAAAGAAAATCGGATGTTCCCGATTCCGAATTACGGTTCAGCAATGTCGCCGTTTTTTACCACACTATCCCTGTGGGTGGGTGCCTTGCTTCTTGTTTCATTAGTAAGCGTAGAGGTTCATGATGAGAAGCATGTCTTTAAAAGCTACGAGGTTTATTTTGGCAGGTATCTGACCTTTGGCCTATTAGCTATGCTCCAGTCTGTTATGGTCACGATGGGGGATATCTATATACTGGGTGCTTATGTAGCAAATAAAATGTGGTTTGTATTATTTGGTTTAATCATTAGCGCGGTGTTCATGCTGATTGTTTATACGCTTGTCTCGGTTTTTGGAAATGTAGGGAAGGCGATGGCAATTGTGCTTCTGGTACTCCAGCTTGCTGGCTCTGGAGGGACATTCCCGATTCAGGTTACACCTCCATTTTTTCAAGCGATCTATCCATTTTTACCCTTTACGTATGCTATTAGCATGATGCGAGAAGCGGTTGGTGGCATTCTATGGGATATTATCAACAGAGATATCATCATGATGACTGTCTATGCTGGAATTGCTTTGATCATCGGATTGGCTTTGAAGAAATTCATAAACCGATCATCAGCTAAATTAGTGAAAAAAGCTAAGGAAAGTCAACTGATTCATTAGTACAATCTAGCCAGAATCATTCAGTATGTTTCTCAACCAAATGAAAGACCGTTCCCCAGCTTGCGGGAACGGTCTTTTACAAATCATTTGTGAGTATAATGAATCATATCTCACAGGAATCATGTTTGATTACTTGTTTGGAAGTAGCTCAGCTTTTGTTTTTCCTACTAGAATTGATGATTCAGTAGGAATCCACATACCTGTGTTTTCATCGCGACCTTGTAGTACGTATTTAGGGTTTGGTCTGTTCATTTCATCCACAGCTTGTTTGGAAACCTTACCAATATTTCCTTCTTTTAGAAGATTAAGAATTAGAACTAATTTTGTATCAGGGAATTGAGTCATCATTTCGTAGTCACCGTTGCTGTCGCCGCCAATGAATAGAGGACCGTTTCCACCGTGTTTTTTAGCAATTTCTGCTTTAATTACTTCTGTTTTTCCGCCATAAACGGTTTTGTACCAGTTCTTTTTGTATACTGGTTGCATAACGCTTTTTGCGTCTTTTTCCAATTCCATACCGATTACGTTTTCTTTTGGAATGTTATAGCCATACTTAGGATTTGATGCAAATACTTCTACTACTTCTTTCATAGAAGCAGACACTACATAAACATCAATTCCATTAGAACGGAACGTATTCATCATGGAAGCAACCTCTGGAGACAGACGAAGACCAGATGTATATGTAACGCTGATTACGCCAGCTTTACCGCTCAGTTTTTTAGGGCTTGTATAGTTGATTTTGCGGATAGAGTCACCAAGACCGTAGTCATTGGAACGTTCAGCCAACTCATGAACTTCATCAACGCTCATGTTAGTCAAGAAGTAAAGAACCCAAGGATAACCTACATCGCTACCATGAGAACCGTTGATCGCTTCGTACAAGAAGTACATTTTTGTACGGAAGTCGATGAATTGGTCAGACTTAGTAACTTCCTCTAGGGATTTTTTACCTTTTAAGCCTTTATAGTTTTCATACAAGTATTTGTAGTCAGAAATGATGTCAGCAGAAACGTTTTCCATTGTGATTGCTTTGCCATCTACTGTTTTGTACTTGTCAGCAAAAGGACCTTTTGGAACGTTCATAACCAATACTTTTGCAAATTCTTCTGGTGTTAATTTGAAGATCAAGTGATTGATTTGATAAATAAGAAGCGCTTCTTGCGTATCGTGCATGATGCTAGTGTTATCCCAGTCAAATACAGCATAAGGCTTTTTATCTGCTTTGTAATTAGGACTTTTCACGCCATATTGGTCGATCATTTTTTGAACAGCAGCGTGAGTTTTGTCAGCCCATTTACCTTTATCAAGCAGTTGTAATTGCTGTTGAGCAATTTGTGTAGCAGCAGCTGTTGATAGTGGAGCTGCGAATGCTGGTGCTGCACCTAGCATAAGTGATAGAGATAGTCCAACACTTAGCAATACGTTTGTTTTTTTCATGATTTTCTCTCCTTTAATGATGTGAGTTTTCTTATAAACAATCGGGAATATCATGGATACTCCCGACTATTTGCGATGGAAGTCTTGCTAAATAGAGAGTATAAATATGCTGTTATACACGGAAACGGTCAATTAAGCTCGTTAATTCCTGAGATATTTGACGTAGTTCCTCAGATGATCCTTGAAGAGCCAGCATTGCAGTTACCTGAGACTCAGAGGATGCAGACACATTTTGCATGTAGTCAGCCGAAAGCTTAGCGATATGTGCTGTCTCATCTACAGAAGATGCAATCTCTTCACTGGCAGCAGACATTTCCTCTGAAATTGCCGAGTTATCATGGATTTGTTCAGTTATATTTTTGATTTGTTGAAGGATGCGTTGGAATGCTTCACCGGAATCCTGTACCATTTGAACACCGTTCGAGACGCTATGGTTTACATCATTCATAGAATCCATGGCACGATTGGTTTCTCCGTGTACTTCATTGATTAAGCTAGCAATCTTACCAGCAGATTCTGAAGATTGTTCGGCAAGCTTTCTTACTTCATCCGCAACAACAGCAAAACCTCTACCATGTTCTCCCGCACGAGCAGCCTCTATGCTTGCATTTAGAGCAAGAAGGTTGGTTTGGGAGGAGATGTCGGTAATCATATCTACAATTTTTACAATCTCGTTAGAACGATCCTGTAGGACCTTCACAACAGAGAGAGAATGCTCGACAGATACACCGATGTTGCTCATTTGCTGAACAGCGTGCTGTACGGTTTGGTTACCATTCTCAGCTTCTTGTGTTGTATCAAGCGAAAACTCTGCAATAGAGGAGGTGGATTCTGCAATTCGTTGAATACCCAGTGCCATTTCCTCCATGCCTTTAGCACTTTCCTCTGTACGCATGAGCTGATTATCTGCTCCGCTTGCTACTTCTTTTACGTTTTCAGCAATTTTATCGATAGCAATTATATTACTCTCCACATGAGCGGATACCTGCCCGGAGGAGGCTACCAGTTTTTTGGATGCGGATACAATCTCTGAAATCAGATACTTAATAGATAATTGCATGGATTGCAGAGAATTTGCTAGAGTACCTAACTCATCCTTACGCTGAAGTAAATGAGGCTGTACTTCCTTGGTTAAATCACCTTCTCCAATCTCCTGCATGTGACCAATTAAGGTAACGATTGGCTTAGAGAACTTACCAGCTAGAATAATAGATGCAACCAAAGCAATAACGCCTAAAATTACACTCATGATCAAAATAAGGAAGAAGATATGATCAATGCTGCTATTAAGCTCGCGTTGTTCAATAAATGAAATATACTTCCAACCAGTTTTTGGCGAGGTATAGACGTTCGTTAAATAATTTTGATTTTCCATAACGACTTCTAGTTGACCTGTCGACATTTCACTTAGTTGGGCTAATGTTTTATTATCCAAATCTTTTACGTTTTTGGAGATCATATCCGGATATTGAGGGTTGGCAAGTACAGTACCCTCAGCGGAAATCATCATAACATAACCGGTCTCGCCAATTTTCATTTCCTTCAAGACTTCGGTTAAATTCAACAGGTTTGTATCAATACCAAAAACCCCTACTGCTTTTCCAGTCATATCGCGAAGCTGTGTAACGATACTGACTGCAATAGTCTCTGTTCCTGTCAAGATATAAGGAGCAGTGATTACGGCCTTGCCTGGTTCTTTCATAGCATCTGTATACCAAGGACGGTCACGTGGGTCATAATGTGAGCTCATATTTTTGACAGGATACTGTGTATAACCGCTAGCCTCAGTGCCTATAAATAACGATGAAGTGTTGGGATGGGCTTGAATATAGCGTTTAAACTCTTGGGCCAGTTCTGCTTCTAAACCACCATTTGCCATAGCATCTATTTTAACTGTTCCAGTTTCGTTCTTATATGACTTGATCGATGCATCTGTTCTTTTCAACAGTGCAGAGTTTGCAAGCATGAGTACGTTTTCACGAATGGAATTAAAATAAATAGATACGCCATTATCCACTTGGGCTACTTCCTTGGTATTAGCATCCAAGAAGTCCTGATGAATCTGTCTTTTCATATCCAAGTAAACAATGCTACTAATAAGGGCAATCGGGATCGTGATGCATAAGACAAATGCAATGATTAACTTGGCTTTTATTGTATGAAACAAAGGCATTCCCTCCCACATGCAAGTAACCCCTATCAACTTTTTCCAAATAAAAGGAAATAGAGGCGGAATTTTATTTCTGTTCTATTAATTAATCGGATAAATCGGGAATAAAATGAAGGATTATTTCAAAGGTACATAACAATGTTAAATATTCGTTGAAAATTTATGATATTTCTGTGAAATTTTAAAAACATGATATGTAAGGGATTCTATTAGATTTAATCGTGTAAAAACAGGTGGTTTTTCGAGCGTTTTTACGTGAAATTTAAACTTTATTTTCACAAAAAAATTATCATTTTAATGCATATATTTAGGATAAATATGGTAATCAATGGTGATTACATTCATTTTCTTAACAAAATGCTGTTCTAAACTTAACAGGACCTACACAGCATATTAAAAAACAAAAGGTACGATACAACTAACAAGTAGATAGTGAAAAGGTTGGAGCTGGGGAGAAACCTCAATAGAAATTACCAAAAACTTTTTTAAAAGAAAGTGGATTGGCAGGTTCTATTTGAGGTTTTTTGTTTTTTAAACAGGAGGCGAATAGCAGACATGAATCAAGCGGAGTTTTACGCCAGATTAGCAAGGCATAAAATCATTGCATCCATTAAGCAGCCAAAATCGCTGGAACGTGCATTAGAGGCTCCCATCAGTGCTGTAGTGTTGTCAATCGGGAATCTAAACACAATGAAACGATACGTTGATCTGTTTAAATCGCACCAGATTCCCGTTTTTCTTCACCTAGAGCGCATTGGTGGCATTAGCTACGACCGGGAAGGAATGGCTTATGTAGGCGAGAATGTGAAGCCAACAGGCATTGTTGCAACGCGTAATACGCTGATTAAATTAGCAAAAAAGCATGGCCTGCTTACGATCCAACGTTTGTTCTTAGTTGACAGCGATTCGCTCAAATCTGGAATTCAATCGATTCAGGAAACTCAACCGGATGCGGTGGAGATCATGCCTGCCCTGCTGCCGGAATATATCATTGAGTATCGTAATTCGCTTCAACAGCCAATTATTGCAGGCGGGCTGATCAAGAGGCGGGAGCAAATGGTGATTGCTCTTTCGCATGGCGCTATTGCTGTATCTGTAGGAAAACATCAGTTGTGGAAGGAGAATATGGGGAATGAACACTTGCAGCACTCTTCTATTTGATTTGGATGGAACCTTGCTGGATAGCAGGGAGGGTGTGATAGATGCGGTTTACTACACGATAGAAGAGCATTGTCCCGGCTTGTTTACCAGAGGAGAAATAACAGATCGGTTTGGCGAAGCCTTGGAGGAATTTTTACGTGCCGTTGAAGCAAAAATCAATGAGCAGCAGGTACAAAAGCCTGAACTGCCTGACCAATTCAAAGTAAGTCATTGGGATCGGACAGCATATTGCAAGGATTACTTTACGTACATGAAACGCCACAACCAACAGGTACAGTTGTTTCCATTTGTGAGAGAAGGGATGGAGGCACTCAAAAAACGAGGATTTCAGCTTGCTGTTGTCACTAACAAACAACGTGAGCTTGCTTTGCAAAACCTAGAAATAGCGGCGATTCTGCATCTAATGGACACAGTGGTCACGCTAGATGATGTGGTGCTTGGCAAGCCTTCTCCTGAGCCCATACAGAAGGCGATGGCAATCCTAGGGACCGTCCCTGAAGCGACACTCATGATTGGTGACAGCAGGTATGATCTGTTATCCGCTCGTGCGGCAGGTGTGCGCAGCGTTTTGTTGGAGTGGTACGGAGCAGATCAACGAATCCAAGAGGAACCTCATTATCGATTTCAAACATTCCAAATGCTTGTCGATGAACTGCTGTTAGCCAGTGTACAAGGAAAGGGTGAGTAGAGTGGCAGAAGTTGTGCTGAAGCAGGTAGTGAAGTCCTATCAGCATCAACAGGTGGTAAAGGGGATGGATTTGGTGATTCCGGAGGGCTCCTTTACCGTTCTTGTTGGGCCATCAGGCTGTGGAAAATCAACTACGTTACGAATGATAGCTGGACTTGAGAGAGTGACCAAAGGCGAAATTTGGATAGGTAAGCAAAAGGTGAACGATGTACCACCCGGTAAACGAGATTTAGCCATGGTGTTTCAAAACTACGCGCTGTACCCCACGATGACAGTCTTTGACAATATTGGCTTTGGATTAAGAAACCGAGGCATTTCAAAAAAGGAATGCAAGAGACTGGTCGAGGAAATCGCTGAAATCGTAGGGCTTCAGGATTACTTGCATCGTAAGCCGGCGCAATTATCAGGAGGTCAGCGCCAGCGTGTGGCTTTAGCCAGAGCCATGGTGAAAAAGCCAAAGGTGTTTCTCATGGATGAGCCCTTATCTAATCTAGATGCGAAATTGCGGAATCAGATGCGTGTAGAATTAACCAGCTTGCATAAACAGCTAGGCACTACATTCATCTATGTGACACATGATCAGGTAGAAGCAATGACGATGGGCGATCAAATCGTGGTCATGAATGAAGGGGAAATTAAGCAGGTGGCCTCTCCGATCAAGCTCTACCATGAGCCGGAAAATCTGTTTGTTGCCCAGTTTATCGGTTCCCCTTCTATGAACATTTGTCAACAGAGGGATCACGCAGGATTACTAGTAGGTTTTCGCCCGGAAAAAGTGATGATCAAGACAGAGCAAGGATTGGTACAACATGAACATATGCCGCAATCATCTGGCTCGGACTTTTCTAGTAGAGGCCGTATTATTTCGCGGGAAATTCTTGGCTCCGATGTATTGTATTACGTACAGACAGATTCAGATCAGATCGTAGTCAAAAAGGAGGCAGACCAGCTTCTTTCCTCAGGGGCCGATGTTATTGTATCCGTGCCTCCTGAACACCTGTATCTCTTCGATCCAGCTACAGGAATGCGTAAGAATCCTCCCCATCCTCCTTATCAAAAATCTGCGATCGCAGGAGGATTGGTCTAAATGGAAAAGGTGGCTGCATCAGAAACCAAATCGCTGCCTACTCCATCGGTCTGGTCTCGGGAACAGATGATGAAAACAAAATTTTTGGAACATGTGCGTCCTTATGCATACATTACTCCTGCTTTGTTGTTTTTTACGCTTTTTTTCTTATTTCCGATCGGTTACATGATTTATCTTAGCTTCCATGATTGGTCGTTGTTGAATTTGGGTGAGATCGAATGGGTAGGCTTTGCTAACTTTCGAGAGCTATTTTATGAACCAGATTTTCATCTCGTGTTTTTCAATACGATTGTGTTCACTATTGGTACTGTGTCTATCAGTATTTTGCTAGCATTTTTTCTGGCTCTTTGGCTAAATCGAACAGCTAAAATTTATGGAATCATGCAAGCCGCGGTTTTTAGCCCGCATATCATTTCTCTGGTGTCAGTGTCTATGCTTTGGATGTGGCTTATGGACCCGCAGTACGGTTTATTGAACGCTCTTTTGGAATTCATCGGATTACCAGCCTATACATGGCTTAGTGATACCAAAAGTGCGCTGATTTCACTCATTCTAGTCAGCGTTTGGAAGGGTGTAGGCTATAACACGCTAGTCTTTATTGCGGGACTGCAAAGCATACCGAAAGATCTCTACGAGGCGGCCAGTTTAGATCAGGCAAATAGATGGAAAACGCTACGCAAAATTACGCTGCCGATGCTGTCCCCCACTTTATTTTTTCTAACGGTCATTAACATCATCTCCTCCTTTCAAGTTTTTGACACGATTTATATCATGACGCAGGGAGGTCCTGTTAATAGCACAAATATGCTTGTCTTCTATATCTATGAACAGGGAATGGATTTCTACAATGGGGGGATTGCTTCGGCCGCGTCTGTTTTACTATTGGGACTCATTGGAGTGGTCACTCTTCTGCACTTTTTATTTATGGAAAAACGTGTTCACTATCGCTAAAGGAGAGATGACAAGTGAAGCAAATAGGATACCTTTCGCTTCAAGCGCTTGAATGGATGCTGTTACTAGCCGTATCGCTCATCTTTGTCTTTCCTTTTCTATGGATGGCGTTGACTGCTTTTAAAACATTGCCGGAGGTCTTCCAATTTCCGCCTACCTGGTGGCCTGAGTCTTTGCAGTTTCAGAACTTTGTAATCGCTTGGAACTCGGGGCCATTCTTTACTTATTTACGAAACAGCCTGCTGGTGGCAGTTGGTATTTTAATTCTTCAAATCTTAACGGCTGTGCCTGCTGCCTATGCATTTGCAAGGTATCGCTTTCGGGGAAGAAATTTTTTGTTTGGCGTCACCTTAATCGCTCTGATGATTCCGCCTCAGGTGATCTTTCTGCCGATCTACGTGGAGATGAGCAATTGGGGGCTCGTGAACACCTTATGGTCATTGATATTACCTTATGGAGCGAGTGCCTTCGGTATTTTTTTATTACGTCAGGCCTTTATGCAGGTACCAGACGAGGTAATTGAGGCGGCACGGTTGGATCATGCATCTGAGTGGAAAATCATGTGGACCATTATGGCTCCTATGGCAAAGCATGTGCTGGTCACATTTGGACTATTTAGCTTCATTTATCACTGGAATGATTACTTTTGGCCGCTCATCATGACCAACAGTAACGAGGTACGCACATTACCGATAGGAATTTCCATGCTGAAAGCGGCTGACGGAGGCAGTCAGTGGAATGTGATTATGGCGGGGAATATGATTTTGGTGTTCCCGATACTGCTGATTTTCTTTTTTGCTCAGCGCCATATTATTAGCGCGTTTGTTTATCAATCCAAATAACGTAATCTCAAGGAGGGCAAGAACGTGAAAAAGTGGGGCTTATCTATTCTAATGTGTACAGTAGGCTTGTCAGGGATGCTAGCGGGATGTACTCAGCAGCAGGCAGTAGGAACTACTGAACAGCGGACAGCAGCAAGTCAGGAAGCAACAGCATCTACCCAGCCTGTTGAGATTGATTTCTGGTATGCAGTAGGCGGTCATAATGGGGAAATGGTTCAAAAGCTTGTAAAGGAATTTAATCAAACGCATAAGGATATTGTGGTGAGGCCCTCTTATCAAGGAAGCTACTACGAGAATCATACTAAGGTGCTGTCCGCGGTCACAGCCGGGAATCAGCCTGATGTTACGATGGTTGAGATTGCTTCCATTGGAGCCTTTGCGGATGCGAGGGTGTTAGAGGACCTAGGGCCGTATGCCGCTGGAGAAGAGAAGAAATACAATCCTGGTCTGATGGGCAACTCCTATTGGAAGGAGAAATTATATGCCGTTCCCTTTAACCGTTCCACTCCTTTGCTATATCTCAATCGCGATTTATTGAAGAAAGAAGGACTTGATCCAAATGGTCCAAAAACCTGGGAGGAATTACGTCATTTTTCTCAAAAGCTCACAAAAAAGGAAGGCGGAAAAACGAAAAGATACGGATTTTCTACGCCCATTGATATTTGGTTCTATGAAGCGCTGGTGTTTGAGAGCGGCGGACAAATTTTAAGCGAGGACGGCAAGAGCTTAATGATTCATACAGAGGCAGGTAAAGCGCCGTTGGAATTTTGGATGAGCATGCTACAAGAAGGGATCATGAAAGCTCCTCCAGGTGAGAAGTACAATGCATGGGATGTAGCCGCGCAGGATTTCTTAAATCAGCAAGTAGGGATGATCTTTACAACCACCGGTGAGCTGAAGGGCATGCGGGAAAAAGCCAAGTTTGATGTAGGAACGGCCTTCCTGCCTGCTAATAAGGATTTCGGAGTACCAGCAGGTGGGGCAAATCTAGTAATTCTACAAAAATCATCTGAAAAAGAAAAGAAGGCGGCGTGGGAGTTCGTGAAGTGGATTACTGATACGCCGCAAACCAGTGTATGGTCAGCGGAAACAGGATACATGCCAGTCACATCAGAGGCAATTCAATCAGATGAGATGAAAAAAGTGTATGAACAGGATCCGAACTTCCAAGTAGCTGTGAAGCAGTTAGAGTATGGTAAGCCGCGCCCAATGGTACCGGGCTATAAAGAGCTACAGGAAGTCATTATGACAGAAATTCAGCGTGTAATTTTAGGTCAGGCTAGTATTGACGAGGCACTATCCAAAGCTGTGGAAAAGGGGCAAAAATTGTTGAAGAAATAGGGGGGAATCTCATATGAGCTATTGCATGGCACAACGAGGCTGGTCAGGGAGGGCACCTGAAAATACGATGGCAGCTATTAAGCTTGCCTTAGCAGAACCGGGTATTCAGGCGATTGAGGTAGATGTACAGCTATCCAAGGATGAGATTCCTGTGCTCATTCATGATTTTACGCTAGAACGCACCACAAACGGATCAGGGCTAGTTAAAGATCATACATTTGAGCAATTGCGTCAGTGGAGTGCAGGAGGCTGGTTTGCTGAGGAATTTTCTGATGAAACCATCCCCGCCTTAGAGGAATTGTTTCAAGCTGTTTCACAGCATACTTGTCGCCTTAATGTAGAGCTAAAGACAGCAGGCAATCTATATCCGCGTCTAGCTGAAAAGGTTGTGGAGCTGGTAGAAGCATATGAGCTTCATTCACAGGTTTGTCTCACCTCTTTTGATCACGAAATCATAAAAAAGGTCAAAGAACTACAACCCTCGATGAAAACGGGGTTAATTATAGCGGGCAAACCAGTGCTGTTACGTGAACAGCTAGAGGAAACAGGAGCAACCATTCTGTCCATGGCCTATCCTTATCTGACAAAAGATTTTGTACACATAATGCTGGAGCAAGACTACGAGATATTTGCTTGGACGATTGATGGTGAACATGAGATAAGGCGAATAAGCGAATGGCATCCCCATCTATATATTTGCACCAATTATCCTGACCGAATGCTTTCTTGGCACGCTGAACGAAAAGAGTCGGAGTAAAAAAATAGAAGGTTGAACCAAGAAGAGCAGTTACATGTAATCGATGTAACTGCTCTTTTTATTTTTTTGATAGATATTTATAAAAGCGCTTTATTTGGTAATGATAATTTTTATGCTTCATGATTATGTTTTAGATTTTTTAACTATTAATGAAAAGACAAAAATATTTTGATTTCGTTATAGGAATGGCTCAAATCCTCCTATATAATTTACAAGGGGAAATAGTAGTTCCCTGTAATTTTTTCATTTTAGGAAGGAGAAATTCTTGATTATGGGAGCGGATGAGAAAAAACTCCGATGGTATAATATTGCGTTAATGGCGTTTGTAGCAGTTTGGGGCTTTGGCAACGTTGTTAATAACTATGCCAACCAAGGATTACAAGTCATTACCTCTTGGGTTTTGATAATTGCCTTATATTTTATTCCTTATGCCTTAATGGTGGGTCAATTAGGTTCTACCTTTAAAGAGGGTAAGGGTGGTGTTAGTACCTGGATTAAAGAAACGATGGGGCCTAATATTGCCTATTTGGCAGCATGGACCTACTGGGCTGTTCACATTCCATATCTAGCACAAAAGCCTCAGGCTATCTTGATTGCACTAGGCTGGACATTTACAGGCAGTGGTAAGGTACTCGACCAATATTCTACGTTGGTCATTCAATTAGCTTGTTTAGTTATCTTTTTACTCTTTGTATGGATTGCTTCTAAAGGTATTTCGTCCTTAAAGCGAATTGGGACCGTTGCCGGTATTTCTGTATTTGTGATGTCCTTGTTGTACATTTTGCTAGCTGTTACGGCACCAGCACTCACAGGTGTAAGTGTTGCAACAACCAATATGACGCTCAGCACATTCATTCCTGAATTTAATTTTGCTTATTTTACTACCTTATCCATGCTGGTCTTTGCGGTAGGCGGGGCAGAGAAGATCGCACCGTATGTCAACTTCACGAATAACCCAACTCGTGAGTTCCCAAGAGGGATGTTGATTCTAGCGATCATGGTTGCTGTCTGTGCGCTCTTAGGCTCGTATGCTATGGGGATTATGTTTGATGCGAATAACATTCCTGCTGACTTAAAAATGAATGGTCAATATTATGCGTTCCAAATGCTAGGTAATTACTATGGAATTGGTAACACGTTCTTAATTTTGTATGCGATTTCTAATACCTTGGCTCAAATTTCAGCATTGGCATTCTCGATTGATGCGCCATTGAAGGTATTATTATTAGATGCTGATGAAAGATACATTCCAAGAAAGCTTTTGAAAAGCAATGACAAGGGCGTCCCTACTAATGGTTATATCCTAACTACGGTGTTAGTAGGTATTCTCATCATCGTACCAGCTCTAGGTATCCGTAATATGAATACATTGTTTGACTGGTTGCTAGACTTAAATTCTGTAGTTATGCCGCTTCGTTACCTATGGGTATTTGCAGCCTATATTGCTGTAATGAAAATGGCTGATAAATTTACGTCTGAATATCAATTTGTGAAAAATAATAAGTTTGGTCTGCTGATTGGTGGATGGTGCTTTTTCTTCACTGCGTTTGCTTGCTTGATGGGGATGTTCCCGAAAGTACCTGCTTTTACACCACAATGGTACTTCCAGATTACTCTTAATATCGCAACACCGCTCGTGCTGTTAGGTTTGGGTCTGATCCTGCCGTCGATTGCTAAACTGACAAATAATAAATAAGCGTAAGAACGAATCCATCCTGTGTTTATACATGGGGTGGATTTTTTCCTGTAAAAGTGCGTCATGCTTTTGTCAAAAAGAGAGAAGGGACAAGGGGAAAATCCTCAGTACAATGAAAGGGAGAATAAACATCGAAAGGGTGTTTTTGATGGAGCAACAGCTAAGGAATACAGAAGATCATGAGCCGAAAAATCAAATGCCCGTGGCTTTTTTAGAGCAAATGGAGCTTGCAACAGACTGGCTGCATCGAAGAGGGGCTTTTCTAACAACCAAGGACAAAGAAGAGATCAACACGATGACAATTGCTTGGGGTAGCATTGGTTTTCTATTCGGAAAACCCACGCTGACCGTGATGGTGCGTAAAAGTAGGCATACCACCCAGCTTTTACAGGCTTCCAAGGAGTTTACGGTTAGTGTTCCTTTTTCAGAGGATATGGGGGAAAAGCTCTTTGCCTGTGGAACACAATCCGGTCGTACGGTGGATAAAATCTCTACATGCCAATTAACCCTTGCAGACTCTCAGGTCATTGATACACCTGTGATCGGCGACTGTGAGCGTTATTATGAATGTAAGGTGATCGTGGCTCAAGAAATTACGGCACCTGTCCTGTCCGAAGAGATTAGGCAGGAGCATGTGATAGCAGATGATCCTTATTATTGTTATATCGGTGAGATCGTTCATTGCTAGGGACACGGAGGGGCATATTACACGACAGGTGTTTAAAGAGATTCTGTATTTGTCGCGGAATACGACAGTAGGGAAGGTCGGTCCAAGCTGTGCCTATGTAAGGCGATCATGGTAAAGTATATGTCGGAATGAGTAAATAAAATTTCTCAAACGCTAGGAGAAAGGTGGTTCATATGCAACAATCTATCATTGAAATTAGTAAAAGTGTGCTGCAAAGCTCGTTGGGAGTAAAAGCTGGTGAAACTCTTTTAGTTGTAACGGATGACTCCAAGAAAAACCTAGCGGAGGCTCTCTATGAGGCAGGAAGAAGTCTAGGAGCCCAAGCCTTACTTATGGTTATGCAGGACCGTACCAAATCGGGGGAGGAGCCTCCTGAAGCCGTAGCGATCGCTATGACGAAGGCTGACGTAGTGATTGGGATTACCAAGCATTCGCTCACTCATACGCATGCCCGAAAAAATGCGGTAGCAGCAGGAGCTAGGGTGGCTACGATGCCAGGGATAACAGAGGATATGTTCATGGCAGGCGCTATTGCGGCCGATTATGCAAAAGTAAAAGAACTGACTGAAGAAGTAGCTAGCATGCTGACAGAAGCTAAGCAAGTAAGAATTGACAAAGCGGGTTATTCCCTAAGCTTTTCCATTGAGCAAAGAAAAGGGATTCCCAGTACCGGTGTGTATGTGAATCCCGGAGAATCGGGCAATCTGCCGTCCGGAGAAGCTTATATCGCTCCTTTAGAGGGAACAGCTACCGGGCAAATCCTTGTAGATGGTTCCATTGCTGGGATTGGAAAATTAACAGAACCTGTCTTGCTTACAATTGATAAAGGACGCATTGTCTCTGCAGAAGGCCCAAGCGGAAAACAGCTTTTGGAATTGCTGGGCGATGGAGATGGCCGACTATTAGCCGAGTTTGGAGTAGGGACGAATGATAAAGCTCGTATTACTGGGGTTGTTTTAGAGGATGAAAAGGTATACAGCACAATTCATGTAGCGTTTGGAAGCAACAATACCTTTGGGGGAGTCATCTCAGCAGGTGTACATATTGATTGTGTTGTAATGGAGCCAGACTTCTATTTAGATGAGCAGAAAGTAATGGAACAGGGAGCCTTGCTTGGCGTGTAGGTTAAAAAAGCATGAGAGAAAAAGAGCGTTAGCTAGGCTGACGCTCTTTTTGCTGATCACCTGGTTATTTGCAAAATAGGTGTACGAAGCTGTTGAATCTATTGTTTCTACATGGCTTGCAAGCCAGCCTGATTTAAGAAGTTCCAAGGCTTGTTGTAATGCGGTTGGAAGAAGAAATCGACAAAGGCAAGCTGGTCGATTGTCATATGATTTTGGATGCAGACAGATAAGGTATTCATGGATTGCGTTAAATCAGCCTTGGACATGATTTGGGCTCCGAGAATGCGGCGAGAAGCCTCTTCAAAGACTACTTTTAGTAAGACCTTTTCATGCTCTGGCATGAATTCTGGTCGATAGCTGTCTTCGATTGTGACAGTTTTCACATTGATAGCCAAGTCTGATGCAGCCCCTTCTGTTACTCCAGTAGAAGCGATGTTATAATCATAGATTTTAATCCCGGATGTTCCTTGTGTGCCCATATAAGCCATGGTAGGGGCTACTAGATTCTTAGCAACTAGTGTACCCATACGTACAGCATTAGTGGCTAGGGGAATATAGGTGTGTTGCCCGGTAGGATTGTAGCGAATCGCACAACTGTCTCCAGCAGCATACACATCCGTTTTGCTAGTTTGCATGTATTCATTTACGATAATGGCTCCGTTACTCAACATATCGACTTGTCCTGCAAGCAAGCCTGTATTGGGACGAAAGCCAATGCATAGAATCACCAAGTCAGCCTCGTATTCGCCTTTTGTGGTGATGACCTTTGTCACTTTACCGTCCATGCCATCAAATTTCGTAACAGTTTGACCTAGAGCAAGTGTAACACCATGGTCCAGTAATTCTTTTTCGGTAACTTGAGTAAATTCTTCATCAAGATAACGGTTTAGAATCCGATCAGCACTATCAATGAGAGTCACCTGCTTGCCATTCATTTCAAAGGCCTCGACTAATTCAATCCCAATGTATCCGGCCCCAACGACGACTACATTTTTAGCTGTTTTTGCCTTTTCAATAATGGTATTGGAGTGGTTAAAATTCTTGGACAGTACGATATTGTCTAGCTCAATTCCTGCTAAGTTAGGCATGATTGGCCAAGAACCAGTAGTAACGATTAATTTATCATAGGAATCTATGATCTCTTCATTTGTATTTAAATTGCGAACGACCAATGTTTTTTGATCGGTATCTATTGAGATCACATCGTGGCGCATATTGGTAACCACGCCAAGCTCAGCTAATTTCTCTGGGGAAGAGTAGAACAAGCCTTGCGGGTCTTTCACTACACCACCTACATACAAGGCAATACCGCAAGAAAGAAAGGAGATATTATCATTTCGTTCATAAACGGTAATGTGAGCATCTGGATATAACTTAGCAGCAGTAACAATAGCGGCAGTTCCGGCATGTGTGCATCCAATAACAGCAATTCTCATAGCTAGTCCTCCAAGCAGTTAGGATTTATGTGCAAGTCTGTTATTCCTCTTTTTACGATAAACACTGTTGTAATAGTGTTTATGATGTTTATTATAGGAGCGTATTAGTAAAGATGACAGTGAACGTTTTGTGAATGTTATCACATTCACAACCGTTGCTTTTTTCACTATGCACGTTCTGCTATAAATAGGGTAAGAACCGCATACATACAAGAATAAAAACAGATAAAGTTCTTTTGAATCCAGATGATGCACTTGTCTGATTATGACAGAAAATACCTTACATTTGAAAAAAACGAGATAAGAAGGGTGCATGGACGGACTTAGAAAAATATGGTGTGAAATTATTCACATACATTAGAACATCTACTGTTTATACTACCATCGAAGGATAACGTTATTGCTTTCATATAAAAAAGAGAAGAAAAAGGTACTGAATATCCATTTATCAAGTAGTAGAAAAAAGGGAGGATTCAACATGAAGAAATGGATGTCTCTTATGATGGCTGCATTTTTGGCAGTTCCTGTGCTGTCTGGATGCGGCAGTGCAACGACTCCGGGTGCAACGGAAGGCAAGGCTACAACCGAGACAGCAACTCCTCAGGATGAAAGTACGGATATCGTAGTAATTGGTGCAGGCGGTGCAGGTCTATCGGCCGCGGTAGAAGCCACAAATGCTGGTGCCAAGGTAATCGTACTGGAAAAAATGCCGATGGTCGGAGGTAACACAACTCGCGCTACTGGAGGATTAAATGCAGCGGGAACGGAAGCACAAAAGAAAAAAGGAATTGAAGACAGCCAAGAGCTGTTTTACCAAGATACAATGAAGGGCGGATACAATAAGAATAACCCTGAGCTAGTAAAAATTCTGACTACGCAAGCGAAAGATTCTGTGGTTTGGCTAGAATCAATGGGTGCTGATTTATCTGACGTTGGCCGTGCGGGTGGAGCAAGTGTAAGCCGTATTCATCGTCCGACTGGCGGAGCGGCTGTAGGCTCTAATGTTATATCTACTTTAAAGAATAAAGTAAAAGAACAAAATATTGATGTCCGTGTCAAAAATAAAGCGGTCGCAATTATCAAAGAACAACAGGGCAAAGTTACTGGTGTAACAGCCGAGAATAAAGATGGTAAGGCTTACACGATTAATGCAAAGGTGGTCATTTTAGCTACAGGTGGCTTTTCAGCTAATCAGGAGATGGTTATTTCCTATAAACCAGAGCTAAAAGGCTTTGCGACAACCAACCATCCAGGAGCATTGGGTGAAGGGATTACGTTGGGCGAAAGCGTTGGTGCCAATTTAGTTGATATGGCTGAAATCCAAACCCACCCAACAGTTGTTCCTGAAAAAGGTGTGATGGTAACAGAAGCTGTTCGCGGAAATGGAGCTATTCTAATCAATAAAGACGGGAAACGTTTCATCAACGAGCTATTAACTCGTGACGTAGTGTCTAAAGGTATTTTGGATCAAAAAGATGGTGTTGCTTACCTGTTCTTTGATGACGGATTAAGAAAAGGTCTAAAAGCGGTAGAAGAGTACTTCAACATGCAGCTAGTAACAGAAGCTGATTCTGTCGAAGAGCTGGCTGGTAAAATCGGTGTAGATAAAGACGCTATGATGAAAAGCGTAAAAACATATAATGATGCGGTAGCAGCGAAACAAGATAAGGAATTTAAGCGTGATGACCTACCTCTTCAATTAAACCAAGGAAAGGTTTATGCCATTCAAGTAACTCCTGCGGTTCATCACACTATGGGTGGCCTACAAATCAACACCAATGCAGAAGTCATGAATAAAGAAGGCCAAATCATTAAGGGTCTTTATGCAGCCGGAGAAGTTACAGGTGGCGTACATGGTGGTAACCGCCTAGGTGGTAATGCTATGGCTGATATCGTAACATTTGGTCGCATTGCAGGACAAAATGCAGCAAAGGCCGCGAAGTAATCTTGAAAGCAAGAATTTGAGGAGAGAATGATTATGAAAAAACTATTTTATCTAGTAGCTATGCTAGCGATGGCGGCGATGGTGCTTGTTGGCTGTGGAGCGACAGCTGATACCGGTAAATTTAAGGACGGTTCATATGAAGGTGTGGCTCGCGGTGCTAGTAGCGATATTAAAGTGTCTGTAGAAGTGAAAGCAGGCAAAATTGATGGTATTAAGATCCTAGAGCATGAGGAAACCCAAAATCTGATTGAAGCTGTTATGGAGAACACGATCCCCGAGATCATCGAAAAACAAGGCACAGAGGGTGTAGAGGCTATCTCTGGTGCATCTAAATCTAGTAGTGCTGTAAAAGAGGCAGTTAATCAAGCCTTGGAAAAAGCGAAAAAGTAACATAGAAAGACAAAAGATAAGAGAAGGATTAGACCAGTAGCGGTAGCCGATATGAACTAGTGAGTTATCAGATCAGCACGATTGACCTTATCTGTTCGGAGCATTATTACATTTCGTTACTTAAATAAGAGTTTTTTTGGAGTAAAACTCTTACAAAGAATATAGAAGGATGTAAGGCCGTTCCTGTAGGGAGCGGCTTTTCTTTATGAAAATATAACTCTCGCAGTGCTGGTCTAGTCGTATCTTTTTTCTCTTGTAATTGACGAACTAGCTAGCCCATCCTTACAATAAGATGCGTAAACGGTTACATAATGGATAAGAAAGGACGATCGAGATGGAACCAATACACCACATTATCATTGATACCGATCCGGGAATAGACGATGCAGTAGCAATTGCAGCAGCTCTGTTTCATGATCAGATAGATGTGAAATTAATCACCACAGTTGCTGGCAATGTGTCATGCGATAAAACTACCAATAATGCCTTAAAGCTCCTCGAATTCTTTCACAGTGATGTACCGGTTGCACAAGGGGCAATCAAGCCTCTATTACGGACACTAGAGGACTCTAGTCATATCCATGGCAACTCTGGGCTAGATGGATATGATTTTCCTCATCCAAAGAAGGAGACCCTTGGTATTCACGCTATTGAGGCAATGCGTGAAACCATTTTGAGCAGTAAGGAACCTATTACGTTAGTTCCTATTGGTCCGTTAACCAACATTGCTCTCCTATTATCTGTTTATCCAGAATGTAAGCAAAATATCAAAAGAATTGTGTTCATGGGTGGTTCAGCTTCACGCGGCAATCATTCTCCTGCGGCAGAGTTTAATGTGTTTGTTGACCCGGAAGCAGCGAAGATAGTATTACAGTCGGGGCTTGATATTACAATGTGTGGTTTGGATGTAACAAGCCTAGCTACTTTAACGAAGGAAAACGTAGAGGCTTTAAAAGAGATGAATCGAACAGGTGAAATGCTCTATGGGTTATTTCAGCATTATCGTGGCGGTAGCTTAGCGACTGGCTTACATATGCATGATCTCTGCGCTATTGCGTATTTAGTAAAGCCAGAGCTTTTTGTCACAAAGGAATGCTTTGTAGATGTAGAAGTTAATGGGAGATATACGGCTGGGGCGACTATCGTTGATCTGAAGAGCTATTATCAACAGCAAGCGAATGCAAAAGTATGCTTGGAGATTCGAGTAGAGGAATTCCGTCAGTGGTTTATGGAAATATTTACTAATCCGAGTATTTTGTAAAAAGATAAATAAGTAAAAAGAAGAGGACACTACTGCCTGTAGTATCCTCTTCTTGTGTATATTCTCATGTTTTTCCATTCTTATTGCTAGGAGACCTCTTTTACTTTATTAGGATCACGTTCCCAGCATTCTGTATTAACTAGTCCTGGAATAGAATCAGAATAAAAGACTGGGTCTTGGCCTGCTTTTCGCTGTTGAACATAATCGGTCAGAGCAGCAAATGCATATTTTCCAAGTAGGAAAATAGCAATCAGGTTAAGGAGTGCCATCATCCCCATAAATAAATCAGCTAATGTCCAGACGATATTGTTTTGTGCCAAGGATCCAAACATGACCATTCCGATAACGCAAAGTCGATAGAGAAGCACCCACGTGCGAGATTCACTGCGAATAAAGTCGATGTTAGTCTCACCATAATAGTAGTTACCAACAATGGAACTATACGCAAAAAAGAAAACAATTATGGCAACAAAGTAAACAGCCCAATAGCCGAGCTGAGTGCTTAGCGCCGCTTGTGTCAACTCAATTCCACCCATACCACTATCCACATAAATGCCAGATGTAAGAATAATAAACGCAGTTGCACTACATACCAACAAAGTATCTACATATACTCCCAGCGTTTGTAACAAGCCTTGTTTAACAGGATGTGTAATATCAGCAGTGGCTGCTGCATTAGGAGCACTACCCATCCCAGCTTCGTTAGAGAATAGTCCACGCTTGATTCCCATGCTAAGTGCCATACCAATACCGCCACCAAATGCTTCTTGCAGACCAAACGCATGACTTACTATGCTCATAAAGACAGCAGGAATTTGCTGATAATTCATAAGCATTACAAATAAGGCAATGCCAATATAAAGAGTTGCCATGATCGGTACAATCCATTTTGAGATAGCCGCTACGCGTTTTACTCCACCAAATACAACAATAGCAGTAAGGATACATAAAATGATACCCGTCGTTACTTTATCTACCCCGAAGGCCGTTTGCATAGCTGCCGTAATGGTATTGGCCTGTACGGCATTAAAGACAAACCCGAAGCAAAGCGTAATTAGAACAGCGAAGGTAATACCCATCCAGCGCTGATTTAAAGCTTTCTCCATGTAATAAGCAGGACCGCCTCTAAATCCATGCTTATCATGTACTTTATAAATCTGCGCCAGTGTGCATTCTACGAAGCTTGAAGCCGCTCCGACTGTAGCCAGCATCCACATCCAGAAGACTGCTCCAGGCCCACCAACTGCGATGGCAATAGCTACCCCAGCTAAATTTCCCGTTCCCACACGGGAGGCAGCACTCATACAAAAGGCTTGGAAAGAGGAAACCCCTTTTTTCTCCTGTGAATTACGATTAGCACCATCACCGAGCAGTCTAAACATTTCACCAATTAGGCGAATCTGCACAAATCTGGTACGAATCGTAAAATAAATTCCGACTGCAATGAGAATGAAAATGAGAATGTAAGTCCATAGGAAATCATTGCTAACAGATAATACTCTTTCTAATGATACCAAATGAAAGAGCCTCCTTTCTCCATAACCTTCCTAACATATTTTATCTATTTTAACATATATACACGTAAATAAAATTAGTAAAAGCTGATTATTTACTTTCGTGAAAAATTATGAATTATATATAAAAACTTAAAACGCTGTTGTTATAAGGTTTTTCCTACATATTTTTGTTTTAGCAGGAATGTGTAAAAAATTGCTACAATGAAAAAGATCAAGAGCCGATAAAGGAGGAATTCTCTTGCCAAATGGTTCCTATCCTATGATTGATGCGCATATACATGTAGATTCATATCATCCTGCTGATGCCCAGCGGATCATGGCTGAGTGTCAGTCATACGGGATTGAAAAGGTGATTTCTGTTTCTATGAATCTATCATCATGTCTTGCAAATCGGGACTGGTTACAGCGATATCCCGGCCGGGTTAACGTAGCATACGGTTTTCATCCTGAACAAAAATTGCCGGCAGAGGCAGAAATACAGCAATTGTTTGATTGGATTGACCAGCACCAAACGGAGATGGTAGCGATTGGGGAGGTAGGTTTGCCTTACTATACTCAATTAGAGGCCAGCAGGAATGAACAGGCATTTAACCAAGAGCCATATATTCACTTACTGGAACGTTTTATTATGACAGCTAGTCGCTATGATAAACCGATTATCCTACACGCTGTTTATGAGGATGCCGAAATAGCTTGTGAGCTGCTCGAAAAACATAATGTGACGAAAGCGCACTTTCATTGGTTTAAAGGCAGTAAGGCTACTACTTTAAGAATGAGTAGGAGTGGCTACTATATTTCTGTTACACCAGATGTTGTCTATGAGGTCGAGATTCAGCAACTGATTCTACAATATCCCTTGGAACAAATTATGATAGAGACAGATGGCCCATGGCCGTTTGAGGGGCCGTTTACGGGCCAGCTTACCCATCCCGCTATGATGAAGGAGAGCTGTCAAGCTATCGCCCGTTTAAAAGGTCTATCAGTTGAGGAGACAGCTTCTATCCTGTATCAAAATACAAAGCGTTTTTACAAGATATAAGATTCTTGTTTCTGTCATATCAATTGGTCAGAAGCAGGTGTAGTTTTTTCCTGTTTACGGCTAAACTAAAAAAGATTGGTTTATAAGCGAAGGTAGGTTGAACTAAAAAGTAGTAAACTGTATTATTTTACTTATACAAAATGGTACAAGGTACACGTTAACTTGGTGGAGAAAGGTTGATTTTAGTGGAAAACACTTCGGCATCATCAAATTTCATTCGTAACATAATTATTGATGATCTTGAATCAAAAAAAGTAGATGAGGTCGTGACAAGGTTTCCTCCAGAACCAAACGGCTACTTGCATATAGGCCATGCCAAATCTATTTGCTTAAACTTTGAGTTGGCGAAAGAATTTAACGGAAAAGCATTTTTACGTTTTGATGACACGAATCCTACGAAAGAGGATCAGGAATATGTAGAGTCCATCAAGGAAGATGTAAAGTGGCTTGGTTTTGAGTGGAATGAACTGTATTTTGCATCTAATTATTTCGAGGAAATGTATGAACGTGCAATATTGCTGATTAAAAAGGGGAAAGCGTATGTTTGTGATCTGTCCGCGGAGCAAATGAGAGAATATCGCGGTACCTTAACACAGCCAGGCAAGGAAAGCCCGTATCGCAATCGCAGCATCGAGGAGAATCTGGATTTGTTCGAGCGCATGCGCAAGGGTGAATTTGCGGATGGAGAAAAGGTGTTGCGTGCTAAGATTGACATGACTTCTCCGAACATGAACATGCGTGACCCAGTTCTTTATCGTATCTCGCACGCTACTCACCATAACACAAGTGATACCTGGTGCATTTACCCGATGTATGACTATGCTCATCCATTAGAGGATGCAATTGAAGGGGTTACGCACTCTATCTGTACTCTTGAGTTTGAAGACCATCGCCCTTTGTATGACTGGGTAGTCGCTGAGACAGAAATGAAGCATGTACCGCACCAATACGAATTTGCACGTTTGAATCTAACGCAAACAGTAATGAGCAAGCGTAAATTAAAACAGCTCGTTGATGAAAACATTGTGGATGGATGGGATGATCCGCGAATGCCAACCATCTCAGGATTACGCCGCAGAGGATTTACTCCGGAATCTATCCGAACCTTTGCTAGAGAGATTGGTGTTGCTCGCAGCTACAGCGTAGTAGATTCTAAGATGCTGGATCATTTTATTCGTGAAGATTTAAAGCTAAAAGCACCACGCACAATGGGAGTAGTAAAACCGCTTAAAGTGGTAATTACTAACTATCCAGAGGGACAAGTGGAGTGGCTTGAAGCTGAAATTAATCCGGAAAACCCAGAGATGGGCTCTCGCTTGATTCCGTTTACGCGTGAAATTTATGTAGAGCAAGATGATTTCATGGAAAACCCACCAAATAAGTATTTCCGACTATTCCCGGGAAATGAAGTTCGACTCAAGCATGCTTATTTCATTAAATGCAACGAGGTCATTAAGGATGAGAACGGCAATGTTGTGGAGCTTCACTGCACCTATGATCCTGAAACAAAGAGTGGCTCCGGTTTTACAGGACGCAAGGTAAAAGGGACACTTCATTGGGTAGATGCAACGCATGCTATTCCTGCTGAGTTCCGTCTCTATGAACCATTGATTTTAGATGAAGAGGAAGAAGAGGGCAAAACCTTCCTTGATTATATCAATCCGTCATCTTTAGAGATTCTACAAGGGTTTGTAGAGCCGAACATGGCAGAGGCAAAACCTCAAGATAAATTCCAATTTTTCCGCCATGGGTACTTCAATGTTGATCCGAAGCACACAACCGCTGATAAGCTGGTATTTAACTTGATTGTGTCACTGAAAAGTTCATTTGACCCAACGAAAAAATAAGCAAGCCCGATCAAGATGATCAAAAAAAGCTGGTTCTTCCGTTCGAAGAGCCAGCTTTTTGTATCTTGTACGATTTATTTTGAAAGGCTTATTGCACATCCCGTTTTTTGAAGATCAGGATTGATAAATAAACCATCAGGGCAATATAAATAGCGATTATCATCAAGGAGAACCAGATGCCTAAATCGGGATAGGCAGGTACAGACAAGCGAGAGACCAACGGATTGTCAGAATACGCTTGTAAGTCCAGATGATTGAAAATCACAAACTTACCCCATACATATTTCTTGGTAAACATACTAACGATGGAACCGGAAAAGTATGCAATGATAGCTACACTAATCGCAAGTGCATTTGTCTTAAATATAGTTGCAGTGAAAAAAGATAGTGTAGCTAAAAAGAATAATGCTGGAATGTTGTAAAAATAGGCTTGTAGTAATGTTATGAAGTCCAAACCGGCCATTGATTCTGTTCCGAAAAAGACTACTCCTACCAAACTGCTAAATAGCATCAAAAATAAAGTAGCAGCAACTAACATGATAAGAACTGTCACATATTTAGAAAGTAAAATGGTTGTACGGCTGCTAGGACGAATCAATAGTTGTTTAATAGTGCCTTCTTTATATTCGTCCGTCAGGATTTGAGAACCTATAACAAGGCCAAATAGAGTAATTAAAAAGCCAAGACCAATTTGCATGAAGACCGAGAATCCAGCATAGCCAATTCCAGATGTCATGTCGGTTGCATAAAATTTACCTATAAGTCCTGCTAATAAAACAAGAACGGCCAGTAAGGAGAAGAATAGCACGGTTTGTCTTTTCGCATTGAGCTTCATGATTTCATTTTGTATGAGATGGAAAAATTTCATCGCTATTTACCTCCTTTTGTCAGGGCTAAGAAGCGATCTTCCAGCGACTTGGTTCTAATTTTAATCTGATAAATAGGGCAATTGTTCTCTACTAAGCGTTGTACAATTACCGGAATGTCCGATTTTTCAATCTGAAGCAGAAGAAGCTTGTCGCTCATTACTTCAACTGTCCAGTCGTGTAAAACGTCTACTGCTTGCTGACTGCTTTCTACTTCAAATTCAACAGATAGTCCTTTAACCTCTGTTGCCTGATTGTTAACAATCATTTCTTCAATAAATCGACCTTCTTGGATTACAAGAGCCCGGTCACACATCAGCTCTACTTCAGAGAGTAGGTGACTGGAGACTAGAATAGCGATATTTTCACGTTTGGCTAACTCCCGTAGATAGTCGCGGAGCTGGCGAATCCCTGCCGGATCAAGGCCGTTTGTTGGTTCATCTAGAATCAAAATGGACGGGTTGTGTAGCAGAGCTTGAGCAATTCCTAAGCGCTGGCGCATCCCTAGAGAATAGGTTTTTACCTTTTGATTGATAGCACCTGTCAGCTCTACAAGGTCAATAATTTGATGAATGCGTTCCTTCGATACTGGTTGAACAGCCATCCGGGCAAAGTGGATCATGTTCTGCATCCCGGTCATATAGCCATATAGTTCAGGGTTCTCCACAATAGCACCGACATGAGCCATTGCTTTTGACCGATCCTTTTTTATATTGTAACCTTCCACATATATTTCGCCTTCCGTAATGGAAGAGAGGCCAACAATCATGCGAATGGTGGTAGTTTTACCAGAACCATTGGGACCAAGAAAACCATATACCTCTCCACGTTGTACGGAGAACGTCAGGTCTCTAACAAGTGTTTTCCCCGCGACTCTTTTTGTCACGTTTTCTAATTTCACCACTGGTTGGTTAGACATTCAGTTTCCTCCCACATTTTTTAATAATCTTCTATTAGCAAAAGAAATAGACATAGAACATCCTTTTTTTGCTTTTACTAGACTATTATAGTTGAAAAACCTTTCAGTGGACTTAACCTACTCTTAAACTTACCTTAAATAAGTGAAGGTTACCATTTCAAAGGCGTTTTTATTATGTTTGATTTTATCTAAGAATCGTTAAAACCAGATTAAGGTTAGACGCAAAATTAGAAAAGTAAGGTGAAGTGTAGACGGCCACCAGAACATGCCCTCTAGATTAACAGGTGGAGTAGTTATTATCGGCAAGGGAGGATTACGGAGCTTCGTGTTCCCTCCTTTCCCAGGTAAAGGGGAGGTGTAACACGTGTAGGATTTCTCTTTTATTGGGCATGGGCGTATGGTAACGAAACGGTTGAGATGTTTAATCAAGTCGCCTATGAACGCTATCTAAAAGGGGACTTGCATGTAAAAAGCCGCCTACGCAGGTGCGCAAGCGGCTATATAGAACGAAGTAACCAGTTCTTTACTTTTTAAAGATGCCCATTGGTTTGCCGATTGGTAGGAATTCACGACCAAAATGTGCATTAAGTACACAAGCAGCAGAACCATAGAAGGATGAGATAGAAATAAGTAGCTCTGATACTCCAGCAAGAGTATGCATTGGACCTTTAGCGATGCCAAGACTACTGAAAGTAAGTCCAATAAATAAGAAATCAATGAAAACAAAGATGATGAACAGGACTTTATTTGTTTCAGTGGCACCAATTGTCATGAATATGCTAAAGATGAGATATCCAAGGAAAGCAATCCCTAGATGTTTTCCATCTACTTTGGCAGCCATTTCCGCCCCGAAAACCCCCATCTGAATCATCCAAGATAATGCCATAGCAAACCAGAAAAAAGCAAAAGCCCCGAAAGCCGTAGTACCAAAAATATTATTGCGTTTCGAATCATTGATGCAAGCAAATAACTGTGCAAATGCTCCTAAGAAAATAGCCCACGGTATAACCATGGATAGGCCTTCAGTGAAGCCAAGTTTTTGCATAGAAGCTACCAATGTTACCATAGCTAAACCAAACAAACCTAATGCCGATGGATCGCAGTTGGTAATCTTCACGGATTGAGTATTCATCCTAGTGTGTTTCCTCCCTATATCTTGCTACGAAAAAATACTTACTTATTCTAAGGCAAGGATAGGGGGTCTTGCTATTGTAAATTCTAACAAATGTGTTACATTGCTATATTTGTTATATTCAAAAAACAACAAACGACTTTTTTATTTGGAAAAGCTATGTTCCATATTAGAAATCAAACACAAAGAAAGCAGTCCTGTTGATTGTCAGGCCTGCTTTTTTAGATAAAGAAGATGGATTACTCCTCCGTGCATGTTTTACTAGTGCTGGATTCAAAACAACTGCTGAAATAGCTGGAATCGCTAGAATGACTGGAAGAACTGGAAGGACTAGAATGACTGGAACGACTGGAAGGACTGGAAGGACTGGAAGGACTAGAATGACTGGAAGAACTGGAAGAACTGGAAGGACTAGAATGACTGGAACGACTGGAAGAACTGGAACGACTAGAACGACTAGAAGAACTGGAACAGCTAGAAAAGCTAGAATGGCTGGAGGAGGACGATTGGGAATGTGAGCAGCTCGAAGAACGAGATTTGTGATGGTGGTCACAACATTTTGCCCTCACTAGAACAATGACTCGCACAATTGCTGTGGAATGGCAAATCGGATCTATTACCAAGACTGTAAAGATATCTTTTCCAGTAAAATTGTGTTTTGGTTTATAAGCGTATCGACCATCGATTAAAAGTTTAAGACTACCGTGTTTTGGAGAAGACAGAAGTTTAAATAAGAGAGTGTTTCGGCTTGGATTAGCAATTTTAATAAACGATTTAATTCCTTCGCCTTGACGAACGACAATTCCATTATTTGCCGCCTGTAGTGGGAGGCAGGCTCCTTGGAAAGGTATCGTTACTACATTGGACAGGACAGTAATAGGAATTCGGCGCCCTTTTGAAAAGACCAGTGTACCAGTCAATCTTGCTTGACTACTGATTTTGGCTGGTGATGGAACAGTGACTACACGGAATTGATAAGTAACACTTACGGATTTTACTCTTTCAGGAATGGTCCCTAGACTGATGCCAGTTACGGGCGAAGCACCGGGCTGAGGAAATCCATTTACAGTGACGCTATTTGGTACAAACACAGTCCCTGTAGGAGTTTCATTAAACAAAAAGGCGTTAGTCAAAATCCCCTTACTTTTTCTATTACGTATTCGAGCTGTGAATGTAATGATGCTCCCAACCGCGACAAATGAGGTATTAGCTGAGAGTTTAACAATAATTTTTTTGTCGGGATGATGGTCACAATCGCGTGATGAAATATTCACGGTAATTTGTTCACCTCCAGGATTATTAAAAAATGGGGTAGCCCGAGTTTTAAATGACGAATGTAGAGTAATAAGCCGGGCTACTCACATGAGGTAACCTGGTATCCTTATTAACTGGTTACCCATAATACCTATCATCTTTTAAGAGGAAAAGGATGATATATACAGAGTGAAGCTAAGAATTACTCATGCGTAATTCTGGTAATTGGTGCGGGTGTATTAGGAATTACATGATAGGAACATGAAACCAAACTTGCTTTCCCTACATTTTTCAAAGAAAGAAAATATACTGTGTCAGATCACCTCTTTAGCCAGATGAAGTTTTCCGTAGCCATAGCTAAAGGGAGAACATAGGAGACAGGAGGAAGGTGTAGGGATGTAAACGCAAGTATGGTACCTCCTTTAACTAAGATAGTTATGTATATGTGTCGTTATGGTAGAAGGGTCACGATCAAACTTGGTTTGGGTTAAAAATGGTCATATGTAATAGGGATACTAGTCTAGTGATATCGTAAAAAGATGTTGTAAGGCCTATTTTTTACAAGTAAATCAACGTTTTTAAAATTAATGATAACCGAGTCTTTGGGTTTTCCATAAGATATCACATATTATTAAGGGAGGTGTGATTTTTTGCGATACGATAATCATGATGATTTACAAAAGATTAAAGATGGATTGATTGAATCGGAATTATTTGACTTTATGCGGCGAAATCCAACAGATAAATATAAAATGCACGGACATTGTACGTCCAGCTTTTCTAGATCTTCATGCACACATTTCACCACTTTTTGTCCGATAACAGGCCCAACAGGGGCAACGGGAGCGACAGGGGCAACGGGAGCGACAGGGGCAACGGGAGCCACGGGGGCAACGGGAGCCACGGGAGCCACGGGAGCGACAGGAGCCACGGGAGCGACAGGAGCCACGGGAGCCACGGGAGCGACAGGAGCCACGGGAGCCACGGGAGCGACAGGAGCCACGGGAGCAACAGGGGCAACAGGAGCAACAGGGGCAACAGGAGCGACAGGGGCAACAGGAGCCACGGGAGCGACAGGAGCGACAGGAGCCACGGGAGCGACAGGAGCAACAGGAGCGACAGGAGCGACAGGGGCGACAGGAGCCACGGGAGCGACAGGAGCCACAGGAGCAACAGGAGCAACAGGAGCGACAGGAGCGACAGGGGCAACAGGAGCGACAGGGGCAACAGGAGCCACGGGAGCAACAGGAGCCACGGGAGCGACAGGGGCAACAGGAGCGACAGGAGCCACGGGGGCAACAGGAGCCACGGGGGCAACAGGAGCCACGGGAGCCACCGGCCCAACAGGTCCAACCGGCCCAACAGGTGGAGGTTCAATCATTCCATTCGCATCCGGTGTTCCTCTTGTATTAACTACGCTTGTCAGTGGCCTTGCTGGAACTGTTGGATTAGTTGGTTTTGGTAGCTCAGGCCCAACAGTATTTGCCCTAGGAAGCACTATCGATTTGACAGGAGCAGCAGGTACACTTCTCAACTTTGCTTATTCTGTACCACGTGACGGTATTATTACGTCTATCTCAGCATTCTTTAGTACGGCAGTAGGTGTGACTATACTTGGAGGTTCAGCAACTATCACAGCTCAGCTCTACAGTTCGCCTACTCCTAATAACATCTTTACCCCAATTCCAGGAGCAATTGTGACCTTAACGCCTTCTCTTACAGGACTTGTCCCTATTGGTACGATAAGTAATGGCCTTACCACAGGATTAGCGATACCAGTAACAGCCCAAACCCGTCTATTAATGGTGTTTTCTATCACTACTACTGGTTTAACAGTAGTCACTGCTGTCACAGGTTATGCAAGTGCAGGTGTGACTATCGTATAATTCAATATGAATGAAATATCCCTCGAAGCTTGAGGGATATTTTTTTGTTTCATAATAGGCAATTTTTTGTTAAATGGATGTACCCGGAATGAATGGGGAATAAATAATCCAAAGGTAATATAGCCCTATAAATCGCCAATCATCGCTTTTACTATACGGCATAGTGAACGATTTATTGTCAATTAAACTTGTTACATATTGGAACTGAATATGCGCTCAGTTGTGAAAATATATTGTCTACTCGCTAGAGGCTTGATAAGATAAGTAAGCGATCACTTTCAACAAAATTAAATAACAAGTACATTTATATTTATACGAATAATGATATACCCCCTGTTTTTATAGCTTTTTCACTTAGTGTAATCGAATATTTTCCCCAATGATCGTAGGTTACTTTTTCTCAATCACCGTACATTTTTTTGTAAATATTTTAAGTTTTTTTAGCGAGGTGCTGGAATGAAAAAATATGGTTTAGCAGTGCAAATCCTTATTGGTCTTGTATTAGGTATTACAGTTGGTGCAATTTTTTATAATAATCCTGTTATAGAAGGTTATCTAAAGCCCATTGGGGATATTTTTCTTCACTTGATTAAAATGATCGTAGTCCCAATTGTAATTGCTAGCTTAATTGTCGGCGTAGCAGGTGTAGGCGACATAAAGAAACTGGGGAAAATTGGTGGTAAGACAATCTTGTATTTCGAGATTATTACTACGATTGCTATTGTCGTAGGTTTACTTGCAGCTAACGTCTTCAAGCCTGGTGTTGGGGTTAACATGGCTGAGTTGACTAAGACTGATATCAACAAATATGTTCAAACGGCAGATCAAGCCACTCATCATAGCTTTGTAGATACTTTTGTCAATATTGTACCGACAAATGTGTTTGAGGCTATTGGTAAAGGGGACATGCTGGCGATTATTTTCTTCTCTGTATTGTTTGGACTAGGTGTGGCAGCAATTGGAGAAAAGGGCAAACCAGTATTACAATTCTTCCAAGGTGTGGCAGACGCCATGTTCTGGGTAACGAATCAGATTATGAAATTTGCTCCGTTTGGTGTGTTCGCTTTAATTGGAATTACAGTATCTAAGTTTGGCTTACAATCTCTTGTCCCATTGGCCAAGCTCATGATTTTGGTATATGGAGCGATGTTCTTCTTTATTATCGTGGTGCTAGGTATTGTAGCTAGAATTAGTGGAATTCGCATCTTTACGATAATGAAAATCCTAAAGGATGAAATGCTACTAGCTTATACAACAGCTAGCTCAGAGACTGTATTGCCTAAGATTATGGAGAAGATGGAGAAATTCGGCTGTCCAAAGGCAATTACTTCCTTTGTGGTTCCGACTGGATATTCCTTCAATCTAGATGGCTCCACACTCTATCAGGCAATTGCAGCTATTTTCATCGCCCAAATGTACGGTATCGATTTATCTCTTTATCAACAGATTACACTAATGCTGGTTCTAATGGTAACATCTAAAGGGATTGCAGGTGTGCCAGGGGTATCCTTTGTTGTATTGCTTGCTACGCTGGGAACGGTAGGAATTCCGTTGGAGGGCTTAGCGTTTATTGCAGGGATTGACCGTTTGCTAGATATGGCACGAACTGTTGTTAACGTAATTGGGAATGCCTTAGCTGTTGTAGTTATTTCGAAATGGGAAAAAGAATATGATCCCGAAAAAGGAAAGCAGTATGTTGCTACTCTCTAACGGGATGAATTGAATAAGTACAAAAAGGTTGTCGGCAGAGGTCGGCAACCTTTTGTTGTATGAATTGGTTCGCATGGCAGGGCGAATCAATTGCGCTACACAACGATTGCTAGGGTAAGGGCAGAGACTTGGCGCTTTTTTACTTTTACTTTATGCTTAAGAAGTAAAAAAGCGGGGAGGTAAGATATATGGCTATTTTAAAAAACGACTGGGCTCCGTTGTTAGAGGATGAATTTCAGAAACCTTATTATTTACAATTACGAGAGTTTTTGCGAAACGAATATGCTACGAAAACGATATATCCAGATAAATATGATATTTTTAATGCTTTGCACCATACACCTTATCAACAGACGAAGGTAGTTATTTTAGGACAAGACCCTTATCATGGTCCGAATCAAGCACATGGATTAAGCTTTTCAGTTAATCCAGGCACGAAAATACCCCCTTCTCTCGTAAATATTTATAAGGAATTGCGAGACGACCTAGGGTGTTTCATTCCGAATCATGGATATTTAGTCTCTTGGGCGAAGCAAGGCGTTCTTTTGTTAAACACAGTACTTACAGTTAGAGATGGAGAAGCCAATTCTCATAAGGGGAGAGGCTGGGAGCTTTTCACTAATCGCGTGATTGAAGAGATAAACAAGCGGGATAAGCCAGTGGTCTTTATTTTATGGGGAAGACATGCTCAAGATAAAAAAAGTATGATTGATACCAATAGACATTATATTTTAGAATCAGTTCATCCAAGTCCGTTATCTGCGAGTAGGGGATTTTTCGGTACAAAACCGTTCTCAAAAGCGAATCAATTTCTTGTAAAAATAGGAGAAGAACCAATTGATTGGCAAATTCCCACGTTAAGCTAGATACGAACGGAAGGAATTGGGTTCTATTTAGCTAGGTGTTTTTATACAGATGTTTGCAATTGCCTAATCAGATCGATACTGTTAGAATTTATGAAATAGGTATATATTTGAATAAGTGAGTTGGATAACATGACGAACTATGAAGCTGAATTTAGCAATTTGGTCAGGACATTTCGCAAGCGTCATATGGGAAAGGGACCTAGTCAAATTAAAACTACATTTTGCAAAAACTGGGCGATCTGTGAAATGCAAGGGAATCTTTCTCCTGTAGAAAAATTCATTGCAACGGCAGATACAGGTAAGCAAATGCTTCGTTCAGCTAGGACTGAAATGGTCAAGGAGATGTACCAGAAAACGCGTCCTGTGGAGATGGAAGAGCTTCTTGGAGCTAAGTTTATAGACCTATTCGTAGATATTGATATTGAAAGTGACTTTGGGATGTCCATTTTTGTTTTTGACCAAGATATTGAGCGCAAATTTGGATCGGATCGCTAATCATAAGCTTACTTATATTTCAATAAGAGCAGTTGGAACTTGGTAGCGTACCTGCTAAAGACTAACCGCCGCAAGTTGCCTCCTTGTATTTCAAGGTAGGTTTAGCTTGTGGCATTTTTTATTTGGTTTAAAGGACTATTACATGGATGGAAGGAAGAGGGCTATGAGCAAGAAAGTATCAACCTTACGTGCCGTCATGAGATATGATGGAGAGGTTTTTCAAGACATAGACGACGAAATTGCCTGTGAATATCCATTAACCATCATGGTAAATGGCATGGAATTTGCGACCATGGTATGTACGCCGGAGCATATGGAGGAGCTTCTTCTTGGGTTCCTTGCATCAGAGGGGATTATTAGACTTCCAGATGATGTAGAGTCATTTTCCATCAATCAGAAAACGGGCTTTGCTTATGTAGAGGTAAAAAATAAAGGCAAGCTTTCACCGCAGCATTCCAAGCGTTTTATCGGCTCCTGCTGCGGTAAAAGTCGGCAGTTTTATTTGCAAAATGATGTCCGAACCGCTAAAACCATCATGTCAAAGCAGCAAATTAGCGTTCAAGATTGCCAGGCAATGATTAAGTATATGCAAGAACATTCCTCTTTTTTTAAGCAAACAGGCGGTGTTCATAATGCTGCCTTATGCAATACAGAAGGAGTCGTGGTGACAAGAACCGATATTGGGAGACACAATGCATTAGACAAGATATATGGATTTTGTTTGCAGAATCGGATTGGTTTATCGGATAAGGTTATTGCTTTTAGTGGAAGGATATCCTCAGAGGTATTGTTAAAGGTAGCGAAAATTGGTGTAGGAATCGTTCTCTCCAAATCAGCACCTACAGATCTTGCACTTGATCTTGCGGAAGAGCTGGGTATTACGACAGTCGGGTTTATCCGGGGGAATACGCTTAATGTATATACGCATCCAAAACGAATAATAGAGACACAGTCTGTAAAATGTGAAAGCTCTTATGATGTATAATATGTTGTAGGGACAAACATAATGGGCGTTTCATAAAGCACCTGTACACTAAAGGAAAGTGTGACATATTATGAATAGAACTCACCGATTTAAACGAAAAGCTCTTCCGGTTGAAGAAGCACAAAAGCGAATTCTTTCCCGCATAACAATCATGAATACGGAAGTGATTTCATTAGTTGACAGTATAGGAAGAAGATTAGCCGAGCCTATATATGCCACTAATCATATCCCTGCTTTCCCAAGAGCAGGTATGGATGGGTATGCTATCAGGTGTGCAGGAATTGAGAAGGCAACACCAGCAGAGCCGCTTACTTATCGAATTGTGGGAGATATTGCAGCAGGGAGTGCTCCCACAATGAAGCTGAACAAGGGAGAAGCTGTTCGAATCATGACCGGCGCTAGCGTTCCTGAAGGTGCTAATGCAGTGGTTATGTTTGAACAAACACAGGAATACGAACAAAATGAACAAGCTTTTGTACAGGTCAAACATAATGTGGGACAGGGTCAGAATATTGCACAGGTAGGAGAAGAAATCCAAGAGGGGCAGATTATCATAGAGTCTGGGAGAATCATTCAGCCGGGTCAAATGGCATTGCTCTCTACGTTTGGCTATCACCGTGTAAAGGTATTTACCCAGCCTAAAGTAGGGATTTTTGCTACAGGGACGGAATTGCTGCCAATTGATGAGCCTCTCCAGCCTGGCAAAATTCGCAATAGCAACAGCTATATGATCCAGGCATTGGTGGAAGCCTCTGGTGCAATCCCTTTTCTATACGGAATTATTCCAGACAACAAGGAACAAGCAAAGGCTTTATTGGAAGAAGCTTTTCAAGAGATGGATATTGTGATTACCACAGGTGGCGTATCAGTTGGTGATTATGATATTATGGCAGAAATCATTCGCGAGCAAGGGGAAGAGATGCTGTTTAACCGGGTATCCATGAGACCTGGCAGTCCTACCTCAGCAGCAGTCATTCATAACAAATTACTATTTGGCTTGTCCGGGAATCCGGGGGCATGTTTTGTTGGTTTTGAATTGTTTGTTAAGCCGGCTATTCGGGCCATGTTGGGTGCTAAAGAGGCCCTTCCTGCTGTAATGGAAGCCTTTTTAGCTACTGATTATGATAAAGGCTCTCCCCATGTGCGTTACGAACGGGGCAAATTATGGATTGAAAAGGGACTAGTCAAGGTAAAGTCGATTGGTGTGACTAAATCAAGCCATATGCTTTCCATACAGGATGCCGATTGTCTCCTTACGATCCCTTCAGGTAAATTAGGAGCAGCTAAAGGAGATTTAATTCAGGTAATCCCACTTCAGTACGATGTCACCTAAGGAAGGGAGCTGTGGCCAATGGACCAGAAGATTTCACATACAAAAGTAACGGACCAATTGCAACGTCCATTGCGAGATCTGCGCATTTCTGTTACCGATAAGTGCAATTTTAGGTGCCGCTATTGCATGCCAGAAGAAATTTTCCACAAGGATTTTCAGTTCCTACCCAAAGAGAAGCTGCTCTCGTTTGAGGAAATAGAACGGCTTACTCGCATTTTTGTAGGTATGGGTGTTGAAAAAATCCGATTAACCGGTGGAGAGCCCTTATTGCGTAAGGATATAACGATCTTGATCCAAAAAATCAGGCAGATTGAAGGCGTAAAGGATATCGCACTGACAACTAACGGTTCGCTGCTAGAAAAGTTTGCCCTCCCGTTAAAGGAAGCAGGACTTGATCGAGTATCGGTAAGCTTGGATAGTCTTGATGATGATCGGTTTGGCTATATGAATGGGCGAGGAATTAAAGTAAGTACGGTGTTAAAAGGTATCGAGGCCGCACAAAAAGCAGGGCTCGGGATCAAGATAAACATGGTAGTACAAAAAGGAGCAACAGATCCGGATATACTTCCTATGGCCCGCTATTTTAAGGAAGCTGGGATTACGTTGCGATTTATTGAATTTATGGATGTCGGAAATGCAAATGGCTGGGAATTGAAACAGGTGGTACCGAGCCGAGATATTCTAGAGATGATTAACCGGGAAATGCCGGTAGAACCAGTAGAGGCTGAGTATTTTGGAGAGGTTGCGAAACGTTACCGTTATTTAGGGACCGATACAGAGATTGGATTTATCTCTTCGGTCACACAAGCCTTCTGCTCTTCCTGTACAAGAGCCCGCTTGTCTGCCGAAGGTTATATATATATGTGTTTATTTGCTACAGAAGGAATAGATGTAAGAAGTCGCCTTCGCGATGGAACCACGGATGAAGAATTGACCCGCTATGTTCAACAGCTATGGTCAAATCGCAAGGATCGTTATTCAGAAGAACGTCTGTCAGCTACACAGGGGTTACCACGAAAAAAGGTGGAAATGTCTCATATAGGTGGATAAATAAACGTAGGCTATCTAAAAAAATACGACAATCAGAGAGAGGATACAAGGATTTCCTAATAGAGGAAATCAGTATTCTCTTTCTGTTTTTTGGCCTCAATAAAGAAGCGTAGAAGTCATCATGTAAGCATAAGAAACTAGTAGATTTGAAATAATAGCAGTAAGGAACACTTTACAGTTTGACCAATAAATGGTTTTGGTGTAAATAATAAGATATATTCTATTTTATTTCGCTACTATTGTTCTTAAAAATCAAAAAATTAAGAACTGCGAATCCATTTAAAGTTAGGGGGACCCTTTATGAATGGTGGAAAATCTAATTCTTCCTCATTCGTCCCGTATGTTCCTGCATCACGTTCCTTGCCAGAGCTTACTGTGGTTGCAGTCGTATTGGGATTAATCTTAGCTGTTGTTTTTGGAGCAGCCAATGCCTATTTAGGCCTTAAAATTGGTTTAACAGTCAGTGCATCTATCCCGGCTGCTGTTATTTCGATGGCAATTTTACGTGGTATTTTGCGTCGAGAGTCTATTTTAGAGAACAATATTGTGCAAACAATGACTACTGCTGGTGAAGCGGTTGCGGCGGGTGCTATTTTTACGTTGCCGGCTTTGTTTCTATGGAATGTTGTACCTAGTCAATTAACGATCAGCTTTATTGTGCTAACAGGTGGTTTTTTAGGCGTATTAATGATGATACCGTTACGTCGTCTGTTGATTGTAAACGAGCACCAAACGCTGCCTTACCCGGAAGGTACTGCTTGCGCGGAAGTTCTGATTTCTGGTGAAAAAGGGGGCAATAGCGCTAAGCTGGTCTTTACGGGGTTCGGACTAGGTGCTTTAGTAAAAGCATTAGGCGATGGATTTAAGCTATTTAAGACCGAAGTAGAGACAGGCATTGCCAATTTTAAAAATGCATTGATTGGATTGGATACATATCCGGCTCTGCTTGGCGTGGGATATATTATTGGCCCCAAAGTGTCTGGAGAGATGATGGCGGGCGGAATACTTGCGTGGGTTGTAATGATACCAATGATTAGCTTTTTTGGTATGCATAATTCCGAGGCAATTCAGCCAGCTTCCGGTATGATTGCTTCCATGGACGCATGGGCTATCTGGGGAGACTATATTCGTTATATTGGTGCGGGTGCTGTAGCTACAGGTGGTTTAATTAGCTTAATCAAAACGTTACCAATCTTATATTATTCATTGCGTGATACACTTGCAGGTTTAGACAAAGGCAATAATCAATTGCTAGTGGAGCGTACCGATCGTGATATTTCGAAGACATGGCTCTTACTCGGCATAATAGCAATCATCTTATTAATCGCCTTCTCACCGTTTACAGAAGTGGGGATGATAGGGGCTGTAGCTATTGCTATTTTTGGATTTTTGTTCGTTACAGTGGCTTCTCGTATCGTTGGGCTGATAGGTAGCTCCTCCTCACCTGTCTCAGGAATGACGATTGCTACCTTACTCATTGTTACAGTGGTATTTAAATCAATGGGTGTAACGGGTCAAACAGGAATGGTCACTGCTTTAATTGTGGGAGCGATCGTGTGTACTGCACTTGCTGTCGCGGGTGATATTTCACAGGATTTAAAAACAGGTTATTTAGTCGGAGCTACTCCGTGGAAACAACAGATAGCAATGATGCTCGGGGTGTTGATCTCAGGTCTGGTCATCGGTTATGTCCTTGTTATTTTACATGAAACATATGGAATGGGGACCAGGGATTTAGCGGCACCAAAGGCAGTTCTAATGAAAATGGTAATTGAAGGGCTTATGGATAATAACCTGCCGTGGGATTTAATTTTTATTGGTGCGGCTACCGCCATTTGTGTTGAATTCTTAGGCCTTCATTCCTTGACTGTAGCAGTAGGGATTTATTTACCGATCCACACCAGTGCACCGATTATGGTAGGTGGTTTGGTTCGTTGGCTAGTGGAATATTACTCGAAGGATAAAAGCCGCAGAAAGCTACGTTTGGAAAGAGGAACGCTGTTTGCATCTGGTCTAATTGCGGGTGAGTCGCTGTTAGGGGTAGTTATTGCTATGCTCATTTCAGCAAAAATAACGATGCCAGAGCATGTTATGTTTGAAAATGGCTTGGTAAGCACGGTTATCTTCGCAATAGTAGCGGCCGTCCTTTTCTGGGTGTCCATGCGTGCCAAAGAGCGGAGCAGTAGCCTTTAATGCCCTCATGTCAGGTGTCAATTCCTATGGAACTTGCTTATTACTAAAGTGTAGGTGAGAGGAGCATGCGGATTTTTACAAAGAAACAGCATCGAAATCTATTGACGATGAGACCTATGTTGACAAAACGGATTACACTAGAGAACACAGAAGAAGGCATTTCTACCGTGATTATCCCTCGCGATAGCTGGTTGGAACGATTGTCTGTACGCTATTTGAGACAGCCTGCCGTTTTCCGTATCAAGCTAGATACACTGGGGAGTTATGTGATTACTAGATGTACAGGTGCACATACCGTAGCAGAAATTGCCGATGAAATTCGACATGAATTTGGTGAACAAGCAGAGCCTGTACTACCACGACTAAGCCAATTCTTGCAAATGATTGACTCGAATCAATGGGTAACGTGGAGAGAGCACGAGTAGAGGAAGAGCCAATGACTGATCAGATGAGATCAATCATTGGCTCATTGTATGATTTATTTAAAAAACCATTTCATCTTTTTTAAAGCTTGCTTGGTTGTATGATAGCGAACAGGAATATCAAAGAGTGTAGTCTGCTTCAACACACTTTTTTGGTGGGAGAAAATTTCAAAGCTTCCTTTTCCATGATAGCTACCGATACCGCTATTACCAACCCCTCCAAATGGTAAATAGGGAGTAGCAATATGAAAGACCGTATCATTAATACAACCCCCGCCAAAGGAGAGGTGGGACAGGACTTGCTTCTGCGTCTCTTTATTTTCGGTGAAAAGATAAAGAGCTAGTGGCTTCGGCTGCGCATTTACCTTAGAAATAGCTTCAGCCAGATCATCGTAGGTTAGGATTGGGAGAATAGGTCCAAAAATCTCGTCCTGCATGACCGGGTCCTGCCAGGTTACGTTATCTAAGAGAGTAGGCTCAATCGCTAACGTACTAGGGCTTGTATTTCCCCCATGGATAACCTTTTTCTCATCCAGATACCCAAGCAATCGCTCAAAATGTCGTGTATTTACAATATGAGTATAATCGGAATTATGTAAGGCATCAGGATAAAGCTCTTGAATAAAGGTCTTGAGCTGTCTAATGAGTTCCTGTTTTACTGAGGAGTTCACAAGTAAATAATCGGGTGCTACACAGGTTTGGCCAGCATTTAGAAATTTGCCCCAAACAATTCGCTTAGCAGCCAAACGCAGGTTAGCATCTCGATGTACAATGCACGGACTTTTTCCGCCCAATTCAAGTGTTATCGGAGTTAGATGCTTGGAGGCGGCTTCCATTATCACACGGCCAACAGGGACACTACCTGTAAAAAAGATATAGTCAAACTTCTCTGCTAGCAACTGATTACTGACTTCAATCCCACCCTCTACTACACAAATAAATTCTGCAGGAAAGGTCTGTTCAAGTAACCGCCGAATAAGATTGGAGGTTCTAGGTGTAAGCTCTGACGGCTTGACAACAGCACAATTCCCGGCAGCAATAGCACCAATTAACGGTAACAGGGCGAGTTGAAATGGATAGTTCCATGGGGCAATAATCAGTGTGACACCATAGGGTTCAGGGTAAAGGTAACCCTTGGAACCAAAGTGGGTAAGTGCTGTTTTGACTCGTTTTGGCTTTACCCAGTTTTGTAAATGTTTACAGATATAACGAATTTCCTCCAGCACGATTCCAATTTCAGTTGAGTAGGATTCAAATTGTGATTTATGCAAATCGGCCTGTAGAGCTTCGTAGATTTGTTGTTCGTGCAAGATGATGGCATTACGTAAGTTTTGGAGTGCTTCTATTCGGAATGCAACGTGTTTTGTTTGTTGCGTGTGAAAGAATTGATGCTGCTTGGCTACTAATTCTTGAATAGGGTTCATAAGCGCCTCCGTTCATTTTTCTCAGGTATCCTGAGTTTATCATTGACAAAATATCGAATCAAATATTGCATGAATACTTAGATAATTAAACATAAAATATTCTGAAAAATAGATTGACGAACCTGAGGTTGTGAGGTAGAATCTGTAAATACGAAAGTAGCCTAAAAGGAAAAGGAGATGAGTAACGTGAGAATGATGTTGTTTCCCAATGCAAAGCAAATACAATTTCATATCTCCTGTAATCTATCTCTTATGTCCAAGGCATCACTGTCTTGATTAAACGTAGGTAAAAACTAAGAGTGTAGGTTACAGCAGTTTGTAACGTGCGCTTTTTATGACAGAACAGATGTAAAGACATGTCGCACATAGTGACGTGTCTTTTTTGATTCTGTCAGATATTGGGTTCATGCGAGAAGGGAGAGAGAATGCATGATAGCTGTGTTTCAAAAGTTAGGCTGGTTTTTTCGTGAAGAGTGGAAAAGATACTCCATTGCAGTCGTTTTTTTGGTGATAAATGGGGTATTGGAAGTTTTACCTCCGAAGTTAATGGGGACATCGATTGACCAAATTTTTGCTGGCTCTATGACAACCACAAGATTGTTCCTCATGATTGGCTTATTGCTGGCAATTGCTTTAAGTAATTATGGAGTCACTTATATTTGGATGAGAAATTTGTTCGGTGGCTCGTTTTTGGTTAGTAGGAAATTGCGCTCCAATTTAATGGGACAATTTTTAACAATGACCCCAACCTTTTATGAAAAAAATCGGACGGGAGATCTGATGGCTCGGGCGACGAACGATATTCAAGCAGTATCGCTAACCGCCGGGTTTGGGATTCTTACCTTAGTGGATGCGACTGTCTATCTGGGGGTTATTCTCCTTACAATGACGGTTGTAATTAGTTGGAAGCTTACCCTCATTTGTGTTTTACCAATGCCGCTGGCAGCTTACATATTAAGTAAGTATGGGGAGATGCTTCATAAAAGATTTACAGATGCACAGGATGTTTTTGGAAAAATGAATGATCAGGTGCTGGAGAATATTTCAGGTGTCCGGGTGGTTCGTGCTTATGTACAGGAAGCGGCAAGTAGGAAGAGCTTTCGAGAAATCTCTGAGGAAACGTATAAGAAAAACCTGTCCGTTGCCCGTATCGATTCACTATTTGAGCCAACGATGAAGTTGCTAAATGGTATAAGTTTTTTATTAGGCATTGGGTTTGGAGCGTATTATGTTTACCATCAAGAAATTACAATAGGCGATATGATTTCATTTAACATTTATTTAGCTATGCTGTCTTGGCCGATGTACGCGATTGGGGAGCTAGTTAATATTATGCAGCGGGGTAATGCTTCTTTGGATCGTGTGAACGAAACACTTGCTTATGAACCGGATGTTCAGAATGGGCCCGATCTAGTGGATGTGCCAACACCGGCTACCATCTCATTTCAGAATGTCACCTTCCGTTACCCTTCATCTGAAGTAGATAATTTAAAAGATATAACGTTTGAACTGAACCGAGGGCAAACCTTGGGAATCGTTGGACGTACAGGCAGCGGCAAGACAACTTTGATACGTCAGCTTCTGCGTGAGTATCCGTTAGGCAAAGGAGAAATCTTGATTTCAGGAACTTCCATGCAAAAAATTGCGATCGAGCAAGCAGTGGGCTGGCTAGGATATGTTCCGCAAGGGCAAATCTTATTTTCTAAAACCATTTTACAAAACATTCGATTTGGTAAACCGACCAGCTCGATGGCTGAAATCGAGCATGCGTTGGTGATGTCGGCTTTTCAAAAGGACATTGCCTACTTACCAGAGAGATTGGATACGATGGTTGGGGAGAAGGGTGTCTCCTTGTCTGGGGGCCAGAAGCAACGCGTCTCGATAGCCCGTGCACTAATAGCAGACCCAGAGATTCTTTTGTTAGATGATGCTCTTTCTGCGGTAGATGCTAAAACAGAGACGGAAATTATCACTCATATTCGTCAGGAGCGAGCAGGAAAGACCACGTGGATTACTACGCACCGCCTGTCAGCAGTTCAGCATGCCGATTTAATTATCGTAATGGATGATGGAACCATTGTGGAACGTGGAACTCATGATCAGCTTATGAAACAGGATGGCTGGTATAAACAACAATATGAACGTCAGCAAATCGAGGCAACTTTAACAGATGGAGAGTGAGAGACATGGGTAGGCCTTCTAAAAGGTTATGGCAATATGCCTTGCAGTTTAAGAAAACCCTCATCTTGGCTTTAACCATGCTATCATTAGCGGTTGTAGCTGACCTGATGGGGCCGATTTTAGTCAAACAGATGATTGATGTGCATATACGAGGAATCGAGTATAGCTGGTATCAGAGCGAACAGGGGAGTGAAGCTGTACCTTACCGAGGCCAGTATATAAAACGAAGTGATCATTGGGGGCCTGATGAGCAAAAAGGAAAAGAAGTTCGCATCTTACAGATCGGGCGAGAATATTACTTCATTGATCAACCGATTGCATTTGATGGGGAACGAACCTTTGAAAATGGAGTTATCCTGATTCAAAAGGGTTCGGACAAAGCGATGTACCCTGCTGAAAAATTAACGTCAGCGGAGGTATTTGCATTATACAAACCGGAAGTGCAGCCGCTTATTGCCCTTTGTTTGATTTACTTTGGCTTATTGGCTGTGATCTCCCTCCTGTTATATGTTAAAAAGTATTGGTTACAAATCTCCGCGAACCAGATTATTCAAAAGATGCGTGTAGACGTCTTTGACCATATACAGCGACTTCCGATTCAGTATTTTGACAATTTACCAGCAGGAAAAGTGGTTGCACGAGTGACCAATGATACAGAGGCAATTCGAGATCTTTATCTAACCGTGCTCTCGAACTTTTTTACGGGGATTATCTATATCACAGGTATTCTGGTCGCTATGTTCTTGCTAGATCCTATGCTAGGTGCCCTTTGTCTTGTGATCATTCCTATTTTGGTCGTGTGGATTTACGTCTATCGATATTTTGCTTCCCGTTTTAACCATGTCATTCGGGCAAGAATCAGTGATATTAATGGGATGATTAATGAATCGATTCAAGGGATGGCTATCATTCAGGCCTTCCGTCGTCAAAGGGAGACAAAGGAAGAGTTCGAGGAATTGAATTATGATCATTTTAAATACCAAAACAAATTATTGCTGCTCAACTCACTTACTTCCCATAATCTAACCAATTTCCTGCGAATCGTGGGATTTGCCCTGTTATTGTGGTATTTTGGAGCACAGTCTTTAACATTGGGCAACGTATTGTCCCTTGGAATGATGTATGCCTTTTTGGAATATATCGTTCGGCTCTTCAATCCAATTAGTGGGATTGTTAACCAGTTACCACAATTAGAACAAGCATTGGTGGGAGCCGAACGCGTATTTGAATTAATCGATGAATCGGGTATTCCAGTAACTGACGGTAAAATGGATCGATATAGGGGAAATGTGAAATTCGAAAATGTATGGTTTGCTTACAAGGATGAGGAATACGTGCTGAAAAATATCTCCTTTGAGGCGAAGGAAGGTCAAACCATTGCATTGGTTGGTCATACAGGATCAGGTAAGAGCTCCATCATGAATATCCTATTTCGATTTTATGATTTTGACAAAGGGAAAGTAACCATTGATGGCAAGGAGATTCAGGAATGGCCCAAACAATATGTACGTCAGCATATGGGAATCGTACTACAGGAGCCGTTCTTATTTACGGGAACGATTGCTAGCAATGTCAGTCTGGGCGACCCCAATATTTCTCGGGAAAGGATTGAGAAAGCTCTAGATGATGTAGGGGCCAGACAGTTGTTTGCCCATCTAAGTAAAGGTTATGATGAGCCTGTTGTGGAGAAAGGAAGTACGTTATCAGCGGGACAACGTCAAATCGTGTCATTTGCTCGTGCCCTTGCCTTTGACCCGGCTATTTTAATTTTGGATGAAGCAACCGCCTCTATTGATACGGAGACGGAGTCCATCATTCAAAAGGCGCTGGATGTAGTGAAGAGGGGACGTACTACCTTTATTATTGCACATCGCCTTTCTACGATCCGTCAGGCAGATTGTATTCTGGTCCTTGATAGAGGGGAAATTGTAGAACGCGGTAACCATGATGAATTAATGCAAATCAAAGGCAAGTATTATCAAATGTACCAGCTACAGCAAGGTGAAACGCAGGAGATAGGAGTATAGGACTTAGTAGAGGGAGGACACTATGGCGTTTCCTGCTCAAATTGAAAAAGAGATTACAGCGCATACCATTCTTTGTGACAGACGGGGAAATTTGCGACCAGAGGCCATTGGCTGGTCGCGTTATCCCTTGCACGATTGTCAGATACCAGGGCATTTAGGGCGAAAAAAGAAGTGGAATTTTTGGTTTATTGTAAATAATCAAGTTATTATAACGGTAGCTGTTTGTCATTTGGATTATATCGGAGTGGCATTTTTTCATTTGATCGATCTTCAATCGGGTCAGAAGGTGGAGCAAACGGTAAAGGTGCCCTTTGCGAGAGGAATATATTTGCCTGATTCTGTCCATGGTGATGTTCATTTTCAGCATAAGCATCTTCAGATTTCTTTTACGTCTCAGCAGACGACTACAATGATCGTGGTTGATGGGATGAATAGAGAAGGGATGCCTTTTTCAATAGAAATTAGTATCTCAGAGACTGCGGAAGCCTTGCATATGGTCATTCCTTGGAGTAATAGAAGATTTCAATATACAAAAAAACAACCGGGAAGAGCAGCCGCAGGTAAGGTACGCATAGGCAGTAAACATTACAATCTTACACAGGAGACGACATCAGCGAGCCTCGATTTTGGTCGTGGTGTTTGGCCTTATATAACCAAATGGAACTGGATGACTTGTAGCTTTCAATGGAGGGGGAGCTGGTGTGGGTGTAACTTAGGGGCTGGTTGGACGGATGGAACGGGAATGACTGAAAATGGCCTGTTGATTCAACAGCGAGCTGAAAAAATAGCAGAACCGATTCAATTTGAATATGATAAAACCTCGCCTATGAAACCGTGGCGCATCTCGACCATTGGCAGCGACCGCGTTCAACTCAAATTTACCCCTATTTATTATCAGGAGAAACGCGAAAATTATTTGGCATTATCCACTCATTTACAACAATATATTGGAAAGTATAGTGGGACGCTTCAAACAAAGAACAGCGAAATAATCAGAATAGATGATGTCTGGGGAATCTGTGAAGATCAACAGGCAAGGTGGTAACAGGCAGGTAACAATCAGTTGGAATGATAAGAAAAAACAGGGGGTTTAATCTGTTGAAGGAGTATGTTAAACAATATTTTAGCCAATTTGATGTGCTAGTGATTAGCATTTTGTTTGCTTTCGGCTTTTTATGGTTAATTCCTGATATGCATCGAATTCATGTTTGGATGGCATTGGCGATCGGGATGCTTTCCTACGCGGTCAGCGAATACCTCATCCATCGATTTATCTTTCATATGACCCCCCCTAAAATACGTTGGCTTTTAGCAATGCTAAAGCGATTACACTACGATCATCATGTATCACCCAATCAATTGAACCTGTTGTTCCTACCGGTCTGGTATAGCCTGCCTCTGATCATGCTTGCAGGGTGTGCCGCTTTTTTCATCACAAAGGATTTTTCTCTTATGGTTGCATTTGTAACAGGGATTATGGGTTATCTACTTTATTATGAATGGACCCATTATATTGCACACCAGCCTGTGCAGCCGATCACTCCATGGGGGAGATGGATGAAGAGAATGCATCTTTGGCATCACTATAAAAACGAAAACTATTGGTATGGCGTAACCAATCCTGCCCTCGATCTATTATTTTGTACCTATAAGAATGAGAAACAAGTCAACCGTAGCTCTACAGCTCGTAATTTGGAACAAAACGATATGAAATAAAAGCAGGAAGCCCATCTCTAAAGTGTCTGAGATGGGCTTATTATGTGTTTTCCTTTGGTTATTTGACATAGGAGCTAATGTCAACATTCAGAGCACTAGCGAGGCGCATGCCGAAATCTCGATCTGCACGGAAGAAGTTGCAAATAGCGAGCATTTTTGTTCGCTCATGTACAGTAGCCAAATCGTTAGCCAGATTAGCAATTAAATTGGCTTGTTCCTCTGGACTATAGCTGCGATAACGCTCGCCAGCTTGGGCAAAATCATTCGGTTTATCAATTTTTTCACGACTAACATACCCAAACAGAGGTGTCTCAGACTCCTTGTATGCAGGATCTTCTACAGGATTTTCCGCATGCCGGCTCGGTTCATAATTAACAGGAGAGCTTTGCTGCTTGAATGGCATTGCACCATCGCGTTGCTGATTATGTACAGGAGCATACGGACAATTGATCGGGAGTTGCAAGTAGTTAGCGCCTAACCGATAGCGCTGTGTATCGGGATAGGAGAACAAACGTCCTTGCAAAAGCTTATCCTCTGAAGGCTCAATACCTGGAACGGTTACACTTGGAGAGAAGGCAACCTGCTCTACTTCCGCGAAAAAGTTTTGTGGGTTACGATTCAGGGTCATCACACCCACTTCTTGTAATGGATAGCTTTGTTCATCCCAAATCTTTGTAGGGTCGAGTGGATCGTAATCCAGCGAATCCAGCTCATCGATAGGCATAATTTGAACATAGAGCGTCCACTGAGGGAAATCACCGGCTTCAATATGATCATACAAGTCTCGGGTAGCGTGGTTAAAATCCTTTGCCTGAATCTCTGAAACCTCCTGAGCAGTTAAATTTTTAACGCCTTGGGCTGGTTTCCAATGATATTTTACATATATGACTTGGCCTTCTGCATTGACCCATTTAAATGCATGGACACCAAAACCCTCCATTTGCCGATAGGTAGCAGGTGTACCATAGTCAGAGAATAGCCAGGTAAGCATATGTGTTGATTCAGGAGTTAGAGTCATGAAATCCCAATAACGGTCTGGGGTTTGGAGATTTGTATCAGGAGATGGCTTTAGGGAGTGAACCATGTCAGGGAATTTCAGGGCATCACGAATAAAAAACACCGGTAGATGGTTACCGACAAGGTCATAATTACCTTCTTCTGTATAAAATTTGGTAGCAAAGCCACGTGGGTCACGCAAAGTCTCTGGGGAACCCTGCCCATGAATAACGGTGGAGAATCGAACGAAGACAGGCGTTTTTTGTCCTACTTCCTGTAGGAAGGCAGCTTTCGTATATGAACGCATACTGTTCGTCACTACGAAAACCCCATGCGCACCTGAACCTCTAGCATGCACGACACGCTCAGGAATTCTTTCTCGATCAAAATGAGCTAACTTTTCAATTAAATGATAATCATCTAATGTCGCAGGTCCTCTTTTCCCAGCAGTGCGAGAATTTTGATTATCGCCTACAGGAACACCTTGATTGGTAGTTAAACGTGGTTTATTATCCATATATGAACCTCTCCCTTGATTAGAGTTATTATCATAAAATAAATGTATTAATTACTAATTTATAATTATTATAAAATTAAAGTCATTTTTGTCAATGGGAAATGTTAAGCAGTGGCCTCTGTTTGACCGGAATATTTAGATAAAACTGTTGAGAACATACTCATCCTTTTCAGCAATGACTCCGATATTTACATTAGATTGTTCTGCAACATCCTCGCAGGTACTATCTAATCTAGCCGATGAAATGCAGGGACGTTTGCAACGTTTTACATTATGAATATAGAAGTTCTAATAAAGCCAGCAGGCAATGATCCTGCTGGTTTTTTAATTCCCTGTGATTACTAATCATGATTTGGCAGGAAAGTAGGAAACCTACATACCAATGAATTATTTTCCCTACATGACCGGTTGAAAAGCGAGGGTGATTTTATGCTGTATTACTTTTTTGTTTCAACAATCATCCATCTTATCATTGCGCTCCTTTTTACAATTTTTATTATTAAGGAAAAACGTATGCCAGAGCGTACATTAGCATGGATTTTTGCAGTATATAGTTTTCCAGTGATTGGAATTTGTTGTTATTTTCTTATAGGGAGATTTTGGAGTTACGAGGAGAAGGATAGACAGGATAACAAGTATCAGAAGAAGGTAAATCAAATCACCGACACTCCACAAGGATTAGCCTTGCGATGTACAGATGAAGACTCTCAATTAGAGGCGAGTTGTTTAGGGTCGTCTATTAGAAAGCTGATCAGATTCAATCAATCTAATGCGGGTGCGCAACTAACACAGGAAAATCAAGTGGAATTATTTCATAAAGCGGCTCCTTTTTTCACTGCTTTATGGGAAAAAATAGACAAAGCTATGTATCAGATTCATGTATTGTTTTATACAATTGAAGGAGATTATGTGGGACGATCTCTGCTTGATTTATTGAAGAAAAAGGCTGAGCAAGGCTGTGAGGTACGCGTTATTGTGGACGACATAGGAAGCAAAACCTTTCCTGATGCTTGGGCTGATGAACTACGCCAAGCTGGCGGGCAGTTCTACAGATTCAGTCCGCGTAAGCATTTACGAACTTTTATACGACTTAATTATCGCAATCACCGCAAGATCGTTGTGATTGATCATGCTATTGGATTCTTTGGAGGCTGCAATATTGGAAAAGAATATGTAGGGGAAGATCCTAAGCTGGGATTTTGGCGAGATACTCATATACAGGTTACTGGAGAAGCTGCCTGCGAGCTTCAAAAAATCTTTATAAAAGACTGGAAGATGGTGTCTGGTCTTACCATAAATATGTCGAATTCTGAGGTAGCAACTAGTTCTGCCCAGACGAAGCAGCATGACGAACAGATGGGCAAATCAACTGTTGAACCGACTGATGAGCATGAGAATAAGCATCTGATTCAGGTGATTGAGACTGACCCACGAGAACGCTGGGAGCCCATTCGCCAAACCTTCCTGCAAATGATCATGCGGGCAGAAAAATCGGTGAAAATTACCTCCCCTTATTTTATCCCTGATGAGGTGCTGCTGGTAGCCTTGTGCACCATTGCACAGGCAGGAGTAGAGGTAACGCTTATCCTGCCAGGCATTCCTGACAGCAAGCTGGTCTACTATGCTTCTCAAAGCTTCCTCGACGAGTTAAGAAAAGCGGGGGTTAGCATTTATTTGTACGACAAAGGCTTCCTACATGCCAAGGTGTTACTAGTTGATGATAATCAAGCACTAGTGGGAACGAGCAATTGGGATTTCCGGAGCTTTTATCTCAATTTTGAAGTTAACGCCCTTTTTTATGGAAGGTCACGTTTCATTCAGGAGCTAACAGCGCAATTTGAACAGGATATTAGCAATAGTAAAGTAAGCAACGAAGAGCCTAAAACCATTAGCCGTAAATATATAGAATCTGTAGCGCGGCTATTCTCGCCTCTTCTCTAAATGATAGCTAAATAAAAATTTTTTGGATGAAATGTACATGTGGAGAGGACAATAGTTTTCATGGAATGGATTATGTGGTAGAGTGTAAACAGTAGAAGGTCGGATAAGGTGATACTATCTGTTTTTGCAGATTGGTAGTATCACCATTCCTCCTTATTTTAGGTTAAAACTGTAAAAAATGAGGAAATTTGAGTTTGTGTGATAGACATATGAAAAAGCAAGAGGTAGGATAGTGTACAACCTAAAGAGAAGCAATACGGAATGGTGGAGGGAACGACATGAAAGTATGTAAATTTGGTGGTACTTCCTTGGCTAACGCCGAACAGATTCGCAAGGTATGTCAGATCATTCTGAATGATGGGACTCGTAGGCTTATTGTGGTCTCAGCTCCTGGAAAGCGTTATAAGGAAGATATCAAGGTCACTGATTTACTGATTACATTTGGGGAGAAATTAATTGAATCAGGGCAAGCTCAAGCGGAATGGCAGGCGGTTGTCGATCGTTATCAGGAAATTTGTTCAGAGTTACAATTACCACCAACATGCATAGGGGAAATCATAGCTAATCTTCAAAAATTGTTGCAATGGAATAAAGAAGACTCAGAAGGTTTTATGGATGTAGTAAAGGCCTCAGGAGAAGATAATTGTGCCAGAGTGGTTGCAGAATATCTAAGAACACTAGGAGCCCCAGCGACGTACATTAATCCAAGAGATGCAGGTCTTCTAGTCAGTGGTGAATATGGCAATGCTCAGGTACTTCCAGAGGCTTATGAAAAATTAGCTCTATTAAAAGAGAAAGAAGGGTTGCTTATCTTTCCGGGCTTTTTTGGTTATACACAGGAGGGTAAGCTAACAACCTTTTCACGTGGGGGCTCTGATGTGACTGGCTCCATTTTGGCTGCTGCTGTTAGAGCAGAGCTATATGAAAATTTTACTGATGTTGATTCGGTGTACGCAGTAAATCCACAGTTAGTTCCTAATCCTTGTAAGATAAAAGAAATAACATATCGAGAAATGCGGGAATTATCATACGCAGGTTTTTCTGTTTTTCATGAGGAAGCGTTAATACCCGCCTTTCGTGCTGAAATTCCTGTTTGCATAAAAAATACGAATAATCCATCAGCACCAGGGACAAAAATTGTGACCAGACGAGATAATTCTTCTCGCATTGTAGCTGGTATTGCCAGTGATGTAGGGTTTTGTCGCATATATGTAAGTAAATACTTGATGAATAAAGAGATCGGCTTTGGCAGAAGGCTTTTGCAAATTCTTGAAGAGGAGCACCTGTCCTACGAGCATAGTCCCTCTGGAATTGACGATATTACAGTCATTCTTCGGCAACATCAGCTCACAAAGGAAAAAGAGGCTCGAATTGTATCTCGCATAAAAAATGAGTTGCATGTAGACGATGTACATGTACAATATAATATGGCTCTTGTTATGCTGGTAGGAGAGGGAATGAGGTCTTCTGTAGGTATTTCTGCTCGGGCAGCCACAGCGCTAGCTATCGCCGATATTAATATCGAAATGATTAACCAAGGTTCATCAGAAGTTAATTTAATGTTTGGTGTAAGAGCAGGGGATGCAGATAATGCTGTCATAGCTTTGTACCAGGAGTTTTACAAAGAAGAAGAGCTTTCTCTTGGAATATGCTAAAATAGATAAGTGCAAGGTTGTCCGTTGTCTGGACATGATTTCCTACGTGTAACAGAGATACCCCTATTTCAAGGTTGATAGATCGTACATGATTTGGATATCTTATAAAGGTAGAACAGACAACAAAACAGGCACGGATATTCAACATGTAAAAGAAAGGGTGAGGAAACATGTCGACAATGAGATGTATCACTGTATTTACAAACAATTACAGCGTGTTTTCTGAAATTTATCAGGTTGTGCTTAACACACCTTTGGCTGAGGATGAGGAAAAAGAAGTAGAAGGCGTTACCATCAGTGACGCAGGAGAAGTACCTGATGAATATATCGAAATGATGAAGCAAAAGCCAGAAGTTGCTGTTATGAGAATTAAAAAACAGAATATCACAATTCTACAGCATGGAGAAGTTTTTGAAATTCTGATGCCGTCGAATGAAGCAATTACTGCTTAATCTATTTACATTGGATTAAGCCGAATATAAGCAACAGAAGAGCCACCCATTCATACATTAGGAAAAGAAGAAGAACTTCTATCCAGTATGAAATGAGGTGGCTTTGTTTTGAATATTTTTCTTGAATATCCTGTATGTCCTCTGCCACGGCATGGTTATGGAAAACCCCCGCATGAAAAACTCCAACAAAAAATGGATCTGCAACGTAGTACGTATAGGGAATATCTTGAGGAGACCATGAAGCATGTTGATGCGTTAGCTGCGATATCGTTAGATTATCCACAGAATGATCAAGAGCCGTTTTATCGCAATAATTGGCTTCCTTTAATAGATGGTGCAGCCATATACACTTTCTTAGCAAAACATAAGCCGGCTCGATATGTAGAAGTAGGGTCAGGTAATTCCACGAAGTTTGCACGTAGGGCTATTCGGGATCTTCATTTACCAACTAAGATCATTTCGATTGATCCACAACCGAGAGCAGAGATTGATTCTTTATGTGATGAGGTCATTCGACAAACGCTGGAAACGATCCCGATGCAATTCTTCCAACAGCTAGAACCGGGAGATATCCTGTTTATCGATAGCTCACATCGTTCATTTACTAATTCTGACGTAACAGTTGCCTTTGTAGAGATTCTACCAATCTTAAAGCCAGGGGTAATTGTTCAAGTTCACGACATTTTCTTACCATATGATTATCCGCATGAATATATGAACCTCTTCTATTCGGAGCAATATTTATTAGCGTCTTATCTATTAGGCGGTTCCAAATTGAAGCTGTTATTGCCTAATTTTTATGTAGCGGAGGATTGCGAATTATTTAGTATGCTAGAGCCACTGTATACTAGGCTGGGTGTTCTTAGTACGAATCCGGTTTGTGAGGGATGCTCTTGTTGGCTAGAGGTTCAATCCGATTAAAATAGCATTACGTAATGAATCAGAACAAATATAGCCTAGATTAGCATGGTACATAGGCAAAATAAAAACCTGTTGTCTACAAAAAATGTTGACAACAGGTTTTTTCGTTTCAATATCTTAACGACCGCTTTTTAGCTCCGTCCATAGACGATCGTATACTTGCAAGGTTTCGCCGACATCTTTTAACCACTCTGTACGGCTCATCTCTTCAGGAGACAGGAAAATCATCTTATTGTTGCGATACTTTTCGCTATGCAGCGGATGCGCTTTTTCATTTGGATTGCTATAGCCGATTGTTTCATAGTTTTTCACAGATACTGCTGGGTCCATCATGTAATTGATGAATTCTTCGGCTAGTTTTTTGTGCTTGGCACCCTTTGGAATGGCAAAGGTATCAGCAAAAATGGTTCCGCCTTCTTTTGGAACAACGTAGCCAATGTCGTTATTTTCGGGATAAATAAAGGCTGCATCACCAGACCAAACAGTACCAATCCAAGCCTCTTCCGCAATGAATTTTTGCTTGATAGTGTCCGTATCAAATGCTAATAGGTTCGGTAACAGTTTCTTCAAGTCAGCATTGGCAATATCCAATTCTTTTTCACTGATTGTACTGTTGGAGAAGCCATTTTTTTTCAAGGACATGCCCAAAGCTTCACGAGAATCATTTAATACTACAACACGACCTTTATATTTCGGATTCCATAGATCGCTCCAGCTTGTTGGTGGCTCTGTTACATATTTTTTATTATAGGCAATCCCAGTTACACCCCATGTGTATACGACAGAGTATTTGTTGTCTGGATCATACGGAGGTGTTTTAAAGGTAGACACCAGATTTTGCAGATTAGGGATCGCTGATTTATCCAGTTCCTCTAGTAGGTTTAATTTGATCATCGTATCAACCATGTAGTCGGAAGGCTGAATAAGGTCAAATTGGGCACCGCCAGCCTGAACCTTTGCTAGCATATCTTCATTGCTGGAGAAAATCGCATAATTGACCTTAGCATCGAATTTTTGCTCGAAATCCTTAATAACATCCATATTAAAGTTATCTGCCCAGCTATAGATGTTTAATACTCTTTCTTCTTTTCCGCTATTAGATGAGCATCCAGTCAGGGCAAGTACAGTAGTCATAACGATTGGCACAATGGCCTTAAGTAAACGCATAGCATATCCTCCTCCTGTGAGAAAAAAGTTTAGTCTTGAGTGGTTTTATTTCCGGTACCTTTAAAAGCAAGTGATTCTGCAAGGACAATTAATACCACAATCACGAGAATCATTATTGTCGATAGGGCATTTAGTTCAGGAGAGACACCACGTTTGACCATACCATAAATATATAGTGGCAACGTAGTAGAATCTGGTCCTGCTACAAAGAAGCTGATGACGAAATCATCCAGAGACATCGTGAACGTCATTAAAGCAGCCGCGATCAGTCCTGGAGAAATAATGGGCAACGTAATATAACGGAACGTATTAAACGAGGAGGCGCCTAAATCTTGGGCTGCTTCCTCCAATTCCTGCCCCATACCAGCTAGACGAGCGGTAATGATGACCACCGCAAAAGACAAGCTAAAGGTGATATGAGCGATAATGATCGTTAGTTTACCCAGCGGCATATACAATTGGCTAAACATGACCAGCAAGGATAATCCCATCAGAATATCGGGAATTAGGATTGGTAAATAAATTAATCCATTGAATGCTTGCTTAAAGCGAAATTTGTAACGATGGAGGGCCAGTGACAGAAAGGCTGCCAGAATGGTAGTGACCACCGTTGTAACTACAGCGATAATCAAGCTATTCGTCAATGCATCTAGCACACGATCATTTTCAAACAGAGAAGTGTACCACTTTAAGGTGAAGCCTGACCAAGTGGCATTGATCCTCGAATCATTAAAAGAATAGAGGATGAGTACGGCGATCGGTAAATATAAAAACCCGATAATCGCCAAGGAGTATGCAAACAGGAGATTTTTACGCATTTTCATCGCCTCATCCTCTCCCTTCTTGTTTCTCTTGCATTTTTGTTGCGCGATAGTATAAATAAATCATGATGATCGAGAAGAGTACAATCACCATGGATAATGCTGAACCAAATGGCCAATCACGTGCAGACAGGAATTGGTTTTGAATGACATTACCAAATAGTGAAGATTTAGCTCCACCCATTACATCTGGAACAACGAACATACCCAGTGAAGAAACGAAAACTAAAATACAGCCGCTTACAACTCCCGGCATAGTTAGAGGCAGGGTAATGTGCCAAAATGTTTTGGCTGGTGTAGCTCCTAAATCATAGGCAGCCTCCAGCTTTTTACGATCTAATTGTTCTAAGGAGACATAGATCGGCAAGATAATAAACGGCAACAACGCATAGACCATCCCGAGCAAAACAGCTCCTGGTGTATACAAGAGCGTGAGCGGTTGGTCGATAAGGCCAAGCGATTGCAAAACAGTATTTACAAGACCTTGTGTACGTAAAATGATGACCCAAGCATAAGAGCGAACCAGAAAATTAATCCAAAATGGAATCATCACTAATAAGAGCCATAAGTTTTGCCACTTACGATCTAGTCGGGTAATCATATAAGCTAAAGGATAACCCAACAACAGACAAATGATGGTCGTTCCCACGGATACAAGCAAGGTTTCGATAAAGATTTGTACATATAGCGATTCAAAGAATCTAGCATAGTTAGCTAGTGTAAATTCATAGACGATTTGCCCGTATATTCCCCTCTTCAGAAAAGAAAGCATAACCACAAAAAGCATGGGCACTAAGAAAAAGATCGTTAACCAGAGGAATCCTGGGAGAGCAAGTAGCTTTCCTTTATTTTTCAACGCAGAATCACCTCATCTTCTTCTGCCCAGAATACACCAACTCTCTCGCCTTTGTGCCAAGAGCCTTTTTCGTAAAGATGTGCAGTAATAACAATGTCGTCCTCGGCGCGGACAAACACCTTAAAGATATTACCTAAGAAAATAATATCTTCAATGATTCCCTTGCTCTTGTGTCGAGCTACTTCCTCATTTTCTTTATATAAACGAATCTTTTCAGGACGTACTCCTAAAAGACCTGCTTTTGTATTTAAGATATTGTTTTCACCAATAAAGGTTGCAACAAACAGACTGTTTGGCTTGTAATAAATTTCTTCTGGTGTGCCCAATTGCTCAATTCGACCTTGGTTTACAACCGCGATGCGGTCTGACATCGACATAGCTTCATCCTGATCATGCGTCACATAGATAAAGGTAATGCCCAAATTCCGCTGAATATTTTTTAGTTCAACCTGAAGGTTTTTGCGCAGTTGGTAGTCGAGCGCACCAAGCGGCTCGTCCAATAATAATACCCTTGGATTGTTAATGATCGCACGGGCAATTGCAACACGTTGCTGCTGTCCACCAGATAGCTGTTTTGGTTTACGTTTCTGATATTCGGTCAGTTGTGTAAAATGCAGCACTTCTTCCAAACGAGTCTTTTGTTCGGCCTGAGGCACATTTTTCATTTTTAAACCAAAAAGAATGTTTTCAGCAACGGTCATGTGTGGGAACAGAGCATAATGTTGAAATACCATGTTCATATCTCGTTGGTAAGGAGGGATTTTGGTTACATCCTTTCCATCCAGGTAGATATGTCCAGAAGTAGGCTCTTCAAACCCAGAAATCATGCGCATCAGCGTCGTTTTTCCGCATCCGCTGGGACCGAGCAAAGTGATGAATTCACCTTCCTGGATTGACAGTGAAAATGCGGGAATGACCACGTGATCATTAAAGCTTTTTTCCACTGAATCCAAGTGTATGATCGTTTTCATTTATCATTTCCCATCTCTATATAAATTTAGTAGTTCTCACCCAATTTACTCTAAAAAAACGCTAAATATTAAGATATATCATTGGGGCAATAAATTCAATGAAATCACAAATAAAAAAGCAAGAAAAAATCTCCATCAACTAGCGACGGAGACATGTTCATAGTAGCGTGCAAGTAGCCTCGTAACAGTTATAAGAGCAATATGTATTCTAGATAGATTGTCTGTCAGACACAAAGTAATTATGAATGGCAAAAACTATCACACGAGGATTGTAACGTGAAAGACGATCGTTTGTCGAGTTCTAGAGCCAAATATCCACAAAATAATCTACATTTGCATGATGACTTTTATGGAGATCATTTATGCTTCAAATACATCCCGTTATCGTTTTACGTAGCAAGTCGTTGTGCTGGCAAAATCTCATCTTTTGCAGATGATAGTATCCGGCGACTGTTTCCTACAGGGATACACATTGGTGTTCCATACAGAGGATCGGCAATAATTTTCGATTGCATACGGAAAACATGTTCGACCATTTTTTCGGTCAGTACGGTTTCTGGACTACCTTGAGCATAAATTTGTTTATCTTGAACAGCGACTAAATGATGTGCATATCGACATGCTAAATTAAGATCATGCAGCACCATGACAATTGTAGATGCACGTGTCTGGTTTAATTCAAATAAAATATCAAGCACTTCAATTTGATGAGTCATATCTAAATAGGTAGTAGGCTCATCCAGCAAAATAATATCCGTATCTTGAGCCAGTGTAAGAGCAATCCAAGCACGCTGGCGCTGACCACCGGAAAGCGAATCAATGGGACGGTGAGCAAGCTCTGTTAATTGCGTCACTTCCAGAGCAAAGGCGACCTTTTCCTCATCTTCATCAGTCCATTGCTTGAGCCAGTTTTGGTGTGGATAACGCCCTTGTTTCACTAGCTGCAAGACAGTTAATCCTTCTGGTGCAATCGGGCCCTGTGGCAGAATAGCCATTTGTTTGGCGATCTCTTTTGTTGTTTGTTCTGCAATACCTTTCCCATTTAATAATATATGTCCTGATGCCGGTTTTAATAATCGAGCCAAGGAGCGAAGAAGGGTGGATTTCCCACAACCATTGCTTCCAATTAAAACGGTAATTTCACCCTTAGGAATTTGCAGACCAAGATTTTCAATTATAATGGAATCCCCGTATTGCAGGGTTAGTCCTTTGGTTTCTAGAGCAGACATTGCATCTCATCTCCTTACTTATTACGATTTTTAACCAATAGAAATATAAAGAATGGCGCTCCGATGAGGGAGGTGAAAATTCCTACAGGCAGATCAAGTGGCGCAAAAACTGTGCGAGCTACGAGATCAGAGACTAAGACGATAAGAGCACCCAGCAGTGCAGATGCGGGCAATAAAGCTCCAAAAACAGGACCTACTACCTTTTTTGCAATATGAGGAGCTAGCAGTCCAACAAAGCTGATTGCCCCACCGATGGCCACAGCAGCGCCTGCCAATGCCACGGAGAAGGACAATAGGATGAGTCGATGCAATTCAACAGCAGAGCCAGCTCCTTGGGCCACATCATCTCCTAATTGCAGCAGGTTGACACTACGACCGTATATAAAAGCGAGTAACATAAAGCAAGCGATCCAAGGAGCTAACATAGATACGGTATCCCATGATGTTCCATAGACACTGCCTGTTAGCCAAATTTTAGCTTTAGGCGTCAAATACAGCGGGCTTGCAACGGTGATTAAGGTGGTAAGTGCGGCTAAAATCTCTTTCACACCAACGCCTATCAATACTAGTCGTACAGGAGTTACTCCTTTTTTCCAAGCTAAGACATAAATGAGTAAGCCTGCAATACCAGCTCCTACAATAGCAAACAACGGAAGCCAGAAAATACTCGCTGTTTCAAACAAAACAATGAAGACGACTGCTGCAACACTAGCTCCACTGGTGATGCCAATAATGTCAGGAGAAGCGAGTGGATTGCGAATGATGCTTTGAAGGATTGCTCCTGATACACCAAGCCCCATTCCAACGAGCATACCTGTCAAAAGACGAGGCATGCGAAATTTCATGACAATCAGATTTTCCTGGTCGCTTCCTAATCCAAGAAACACTTTCATAACATTCCAGGGAGAAATTGGATATTCACCTACTCCGAGGCTGCACACCATTGCCATAAACGTTAGGAACAGAATAGCAAGCACGATCCATAGCACACGTTTTTCCATTAAATAGGAAATGTTTGGTTTTTTAAGTCGAAAAACAAGGAGTTTTTTCATCAACGAAGCATCCCCTTTCGAATGACATAAATGAAGAAGGGAGCTCCAAATAAGGCTGTCATTACACCAATTGGTAATTCCTGAGGCATCGCTATCGCTCTAGCTAAGATATCAGAGATAACCAGTAAAATTCCTCCGAATAATCCGCTGTACAATATTGTCCACTTCATATCGTTTCCAGTAAGGTAACGAGCTACATGAGGAGTGAACAAACCTACAAAGCCTATTGGTCCTGCTACAGCCACCGAACAGCCAGATAAAATAATCACAACTGCACCCATTCCGATTTTTAACAAAAGAGTTCGCTGTCCTAAGCCTTTTGCTACGTCTTCTCCTAGCATGAACGTATTAATTGCTGGGGCTAACAGCAGTGCTATTATCCATGCTGCGATCATGAACGGTAACCCTTCCATTAAATAGGAGAGCTTACGATCAGCTACAGAGCCAGCTAACCAAAATAATACTTCCTCTAAGGCTTGTTCATTTGTAACTAAAATTCCATTCGTGAAGGAAGAGAACAGAGCGGTTAATGCCGCACCTGCCAATGTCATTTTTAAGGGAGTTATCCCATCGCGACCAATAGAGCCTAAGATATAAACAGCGATCCCACCTAGCAGGGCTCCCGTGAAACCAGCCCAGGTTAAGGCTTGCATAGAGTTTGCTCCTAAGAAACCAACAGAACAAACAATAGCAAATGAAGCGGCCCCATTTATTCCAAAGATGCCTACGTCCCCAATCGGATTACGTGTCAAAGCTTGCAGAATACAACCTGCTATACCTAAATTAATCCCTATGGCTGCTGCAATAATACTGCGCGGAACTCTCGTTTCAAGAATGACAATATGTTCGTTGCTTCCGTTAAAATGTGTATAAGCTTCTATCAGAGTGTGTATATCAGTATTAATTACACCGTAAACGACACTGACGAGCATACAAGCTAGCAATACTAACAATCCGAGTAGTAGACCTATTGCTTTTACAAAAGGCCGTTCTAAGATGCTTTTTCCCATTTCAGTGTTCTCCTATTTTTTTGCATCAGATGACAGCTGTTCAACATAATCATTTTTTGAAAGTTCAAAACAGTAAAAGGAAATGTTTTCCCTTGTTGACACATTGTATTCTGGCATATACGATTATATCCGACATTGATAATCGTTATCAAGAGTTCTAGGGGGAACAACAGATGAAAATTTCACAAATCATGCATCATTCACGTCTCATGAAGATTGCTGCGCCTGTTTTGCTACTTATGATGCTTGTTGTAGGATGCGGTCAACAGCAGAATGCTACAACAGAAGCTAAGCCTAGTGAGACAAAGCAAGAGGGTACAGCTTATAAGGTGAAGCATGCAATGGGAGAAACGAATGTAAATGGAACTCCCCAACGTGTGGTAGTTTTGACACGTGAAGGTACAGAAGCTGTTCTCGAACTAGGGATTAAGCCAGTTGGTGCTGTACAATCTTGGGATAAAAAGGACCAACCCTTCTATGATCATATCAAAGCAGATATGGAGGGTGTAAAAGATGTCGGTGATGAGCTACAGCCTAATATTGAAGCAATTGCGGCTCTAAAACCCGATCTCATTCTTGGTGTAAAAATCCGTCATGAAAAGATTTATGATCAACTAAGTGCCGTTGCCCCAACTGTTTTAGCAGAAACATTGCGCGGTGAATGGAAAAACAACTTTAAATTGTATGCGGAAGCGTTACATAAGAAAGCAGAAGGCGATAAGGTAATTGCCGATTTTGATAAAAAGGTAGCAGACCTGCGTGCAAAAGCTGGGGATAAATTAAAAACAGAAGTATCTCTAGTTCGTTTTATGCCTGGCAAAACTCGCATTTACTACAGTCAAACCTTTGCAGGAATGCTATTGAATGAAGTAGGCTTTGCGCGACCAAAAGCACAGCAAAAAGATGATTTTGCAGCCGAAATTACCAAAGAACGCATGCCTGAATTAGATGGCGATATCTTGTTCTACTATACGTACAATAAAGGTGTAAAAGATGACAGTGGTAGCAAGCTAGAACAAGAATGGACAAATGATCCGTTATGGAAAAACCTTAAAGTATCAAAGAACAACAAAGTATTTAAAGTAGATGATGTCATCTGGAATATAGCAGGCGGTGTACGTGCAGCTAATCTGCTGTTAGATGAATTTGATAAGTATCTGGTAGAAGGTAAACAATAACATATTGTAAAAGAAAGAGGACTGATCCAGTAGCCTGAGAGGCTTATGATCAGTCCTCTTTTCTAATGCTGGCAGTTTGGGCAGTAAAATACCTTGCGGGAAGCTAAACGAGTCATGACGATAGGTGTCTGACAACGTAAACATGGCTCTTGAGGGCGGTCATAGACCAAGCAATGATGATTATATCCTCCGGTGAGACGATCACTCTTATAAAATCGGTACTCCATATAACCCCCTAGCTGTAAGGCGCGTGTCAATACCTCATGAAGTGCTTGGGATAATGCTTGAATATCTGCTTGCGATAATTCCTGACAATTTTTAAGAGGCAACTGCCTTGCTTGAAAGCAAATTTCATCAGAATAACAATTACCAATGCCTGCAATAACATGCTGATCGGTAAGGGCTTTTTTTAACACGGTTCGTTTCTTTTTCAACAGTTTGGCCAGAGTGGCTGCGGTAAATAACGGCATAAGCGGTTCGGGTCCAAGTGTAGCAAGCTGCTGAGAAATGCCTTCGTCTTTGTATATATGTAAGTAGCCGAGCCGCAGACCATGGAAAAAAAGCTTATGTTGATCAAAGCTCAGGGTAACCTGGGCCGTCCGATCCAATTTATCAGCATCGCTACCCCAGTACATAAATCCGGATAACATGAGGTGGAGCAACAGAACCTGGTTGTTGCTTAGATGAAATAATAGATACTTACCACGGCGCTGAACAGTTGTGATCGTTTGATTCAGCAGTGTCTGCTGGAAGTAAGTGACAGGACAATTGATGGTTTTCTCCCGTGTTACCTCGACATGTCGAATCGGTTTATCTAAGATGTAGCGATTTAACATGCCCCTATAATGCTCCATCTCTGGAAGTTCTGGCATAGAAGTTCCTCCTTTTACAAGAGTGGCAATACTAGATCTATAATCTCTGTTTACCTTCTCCATATCGTGAAGCCTTCAGCAGTAATAGTCTGTTTCAATTTCATAAGAAAAATGAGGAAGATAGGGAGAACCTTTCGTTTTTCGGGGAAAAATATACTATAATGAGACGAGTTGACTTCAAAATATCGAGTTCGTGAATAGATACATAAAGACAGGAGACTAAACATGAAACATCAAGTAGATTTGATCGCAACCGCTGCATTTGGCTTAGAAGCAGTAGTAGCGGAAGAAGTACGCGGGATGGGGTATGAGAATGTAACGGTAGAAAACGGAAAGGTTATGTTTCCTGCTGATATTTCGGATATTCCGCGTACAAATTTATGGCTGCGTACGGCAGATCGCATCCGATTGAAAATTGGTGAATTCAAAGCGACCAGCTTTGATGAATTATTTGAAAAAACAAAGGCATTGCCTTGGTCTGATTTTATTCCAGAGAATGGACACTTTCCTGTGGAGGGGAAATCAGTAAAGTCGGAGTTGTTTAGTGTATCTGATTGTCAGGCAATCGTAAAGAAAGCAGTTGTAGAAAGCTTAAAGGGAACCTACCATACTAGCTGGTTTAACGAAGATGGTCCTACTTTTAAAATTGAAGTGGCGTTATTAAAAGATATTGCGACGCTAACCATTGATACCAGTGGAGCAGGCTTACATAAACGTGGCTATCGTGATTGGATCGGGGCAGCTCCTATTAAGGAGACGATGGCAGCTTCGTTGATCATGCTTTCGCGTTGGAAGCCAGATCGTGTATTGATTGATCCGTTCTGTGGGTCTGGTACGATTCCGATTGAAGCCGCTATGATTGGCAGAAATATTGCTCCTGGTATGAACAGAGAATTCGTTTCGGAGAACTGGCCGATTATTCCGCGGACAACATGGCGTCAGGCGCGTGCTGAGACGCATGATTTGGCTCAATACGATCGGCAACTAGAAATTATAGGAACCGATATTGATGAAGAGGTTATTAAAATAGCGAGACGGAATGCAGAGGAAGCTGGAATAGATGACACGATCCACTTTCAACGCATGGATATGAGAGATTTACGTTCCAAAAAGAAATATGGCTACCTGATTTGCAATCCGCCATACGGAGAGCGTCTAAGCGACTATCGCACGGTAGAAAGATTGTATCGTGACATGGGGCAGGTATTTAGTAAGTTAGATACATGGTCTTCTTACGTGATTACCTCTGATGAAAATTTTGAGTCATATTTTGGCAAGAAAGCCAGCAAAAAACGCAAGCTATTTAATGGAAACATGCGTGTGGATTACTATCAATTCTTTGGGCCGCGTCCACCGCGTCCACGGGCTAATTCTGGGGATGTAACAGATCAAGAGAGATAAACGTCATATATAAGGTTGAATAGATAGAAAAGATTGATTCAGGTAAGGAGAGAGGTTGTTTTTTTATGTGGAAAAACGGTTTTACTCATAAGCTGATGAGTGTGGCAACAGCTACTGCCTTGTTATTGACCTCAGGCTTCATGACACCCCAAGCTTTTGCGGCAAAAGAGGGGAATGCTTCTATTCCGGCATCCTCTTCTGCTTATCTAGGGAATGGTGAGTTCCTTGATACGAAAGGTCACTATGCAGAAAAAGCAATTAAGCATCTTGCCAGCATGCAGGTTATTAATGGGGTGACGGCTACCGAATTTCGGCCAAATGCTCAAATATCCCGCCAGGATTTTATTGTACTATTGTCCCGTTCATTAGGAGTGCTGCCAAGCGAGCATGCAGAAAGCACATTCTCTGATCTTGCAAAAGATAGTGTGTATCAGGCATATGCTTCTACATTGGCTGATAATGGAATTATGAAAGGCAAAGCTGACGGTAGTATGGGAGGCAAAGAACCGCTTTCCCGTCAGGAGCTAGCTGTGCTGTTAGAGAGAGTTAATCAGCACCTTTCAATTGGAGCAAACGAGAAAAAAGCGAATCCTGCTACTTTTTTGGATGAAAAAAAGATAGCTGGCTTTGCACAAGAGGCAAGTTATGCAGCAGTTCGTCAAGGATGGCTGACGGCTTATAAAGGAGCATTTCAGCCTGATAAATTGGTAACGCGTGGCGATGCGGTTGTGTTAGTGGATCGCCTAGTAGAGCTTCGAAAAAAACAAGCTGATGGAAAAGGCTTTACTGTTAATCACTCTAGGATCAAGATCATGACTGGAATGACTGAACAAATCAAGGTCAAGCCTGAGGGAGATCAGCCACTGCCATTTACGCCGATTTTTGCTTTTGACGATAAAGCGCTAGGCCATATTTCTGCGGACGGTACATTCGTAGCGGGTACAGCAGCAGGTAAAGGAGTAATAACGGTAACGGTTGGTTATCAAAGCATCCAAATACCAGTAGAGGTAACAACTCATGGTGTAGCTGAGGATGAGAAAAAAGCGGAGAATCAAGCAAAAACAGACGAAGCCAAGACAAATCCTGCTGAATCTAAAGCTGATGATACGAAGCAAGCAGATGAAAAGAAACAAAACGTTGAGCAAAAATCATCAACGGACCAAGCTTCTTCCGAACAAAAAACACCAAGCCAGTCTGTAGCAACTGAGACAGATACTGTTAACAGCAATACAGCTAAGGAAAAGAAACAGGAACAAAAAGAGGAAGAGCCAGTAGAAGGCTGGATTAATTATGCCCGTAACAGTCAGGTAACCGTAAAATCACTCGATCCTGCTGACCCTTTATTTAATGAGTCAGAGAAGAAATACCCTGGTCCAGCTGGCGGATTGACCGATCCGGCAGATGTTTGGACAGGCTATCTTCGTCAAATGGGACGTGAAGTAACGCTTGATCTACATAAGGTACAGACGCTGGATATGGTAGAGCTTACCTTTAGACAAGAGAAAACAAGCGGGATTACATTGCCTTCCGAGCTAGAGGTGGAAGTATCGCGGGACGGTAAAATTTGGGGTTATGCGGGTAAAGCTACGCATGCTATTTCCCCTGGGGAATTACAAAAACTGGATCGCACCCTGCGCATTAGCTTACCGGAATTGGATGCACAGTATGTTCGAGTACGTTTTCCTGTAAAAGTGTTCACATTTGCTAAACAACTGAAAGTATATGGACATGAAGCAGAGCCTGCACGGGCTAAGCTCATCTCCTTTCCTTTAAGCAAAACAAGCACACCTATTGAAGATAATAAGGCAGATGACCGGGTAAAAGATATGCTATTGGTATACCATGGGGCATATGACGACCGTGGTAGCTGGTCGAAAGACGACTTTTTACCGATGGCGGGCTATATTGAGCCAGATGGTTCCATTCCTGATCAAATGTTTGATACCATGTTGTTCCTTCCGTTTCCGAACATGACGGAAACAAAGGCTGACTGGGAGAAGTATATGGACAATCTATTCGAACCGGGTCGCCAATTGGATGCCTTAAACTCAGCTATGTTTGAAATGAATAAACGACGTAATTCTCTTGTATTAAATACGAAGAAGGAAAAGGTGGTACTAACCTTGCCTTATCCTTCTCCAAAGGTGAGCGATTGGGGTAAGCTGGAGGAAAATGGGCCGTCTCTATCATTTGACCCTGCTAAGGTAGGGCAAGAGCAAGCCTATAAAAACCGCTTAGCAGCCATTACCTGGTACAAGGATAAGCTAATTAATCGTTGGTACCAATCAGAATATAAGTATTTGAAGCTAGAAGGAATCTACTGGTTCCAAGAGCTTGTAGATGACGCGGCACCGAAAGAACGCGAGTTGATTCGCAACGTTGCCGACATGGTTCATTACCATGGATTCCGTTTCTACTGGATTCCGTATTATGGCGCTCCAGGTTTAGAGGAATGGAAAAATCTTGGGTTTGATTATGCTTTCCTTCAGCCGAACTATTATCAGGCAAATGAAGTACCTATAGAACGGGTTCAGCTTACCTTAGATGTAGCTAATAAATATGGAATGGGTGTAGAGATCGAGGGAGACGAGAAATTCTTACGCGATATGCGTCTCTATCGTACCTACTACAATCAACTCATTGCCGGTCATAAAATCGGAATTGATAAGGACAAAATCCATGCGTATTATTTCGGTTCTAAAAATCTGTTGATGGCTTACCGCAGTAAGGAGCAGCAAGCCAGAAAGATTTATGATGATACGTACAAGTGGATGAAGGGCAAGTTTGATATGAAAGAATTCCTTGTTCCTGAGGTAGTGCCAACTCCTACTACGAAGCCAGAGGATCAAAAGCAAACAACGGGGGATGCAAATCCTGCTGCTAAGGATGAAGCTGGGGAAAAAGCTGATCAAAAGGCTGAGGATCAGAAAGCTGAATCTGAGAAACCAGTCAATGAGAAAACAACGGAAAATCATGATAAGGCTGAAACAAAAGAATAACGACATGTGTTGAAATGTAGACGCTGACAGGCCCCTGCCGCTCACGTAAGTTGAGAAGCAGGGGCCTGATTTTTTGAGCAAGGTTTTATAACAAAGCATTTAGGCCTAGACCGATTTTGCACGCCCCATTATGGTGAACATTTTTTGATAGCAAAGGATACTAAGAATTGTTACACCAAAAATAATTCCGAAAATGACTAGCGGACCAAACCAATTAGATAAAGTAACGAGCAGTGGTGCTAGGATGCGCCCAATCGTAAATTGTAGTGTGGAGGCACCCATATACTGCCCGCGTTGGTGTTCAGGGGCTAGTTTACTAACGAAGCCTAGAGCGATTGGAGTACGGATCAGCTCTCCAATTGTGAGAACAGCCATACAGAAGAGCAAGAACCAGATATTTTTACTAAAAGCCATCATGAAAAAGCCGATCCCACCCAGAAAAGATGCAATCACAAATGCTTTTTGATCGCTCCACGCACTAATCCAGCGTGTCATCGCTGCGGTTAGCGTCACTACCATGAATCCATTCAAGGCCATCATCCAGCCAAAAAAGGATGTTCCACCTAGAGAATAGGTCCAATCTCCCCACCATATCAACGGTTGATGTAACACATGTTCCTTTATATAAATCGCCATGTAAAGATCCATCTGGGAAAAAGCGATAAACACAAAGACCCCCGCTAGCAAGTAAAGAGAAAAAACCTTGTCACGAAAAATAACCTGAAAGGATTGCCATTCTTTTTTCCAACTGGGTGCTGAATCGACTACATCTGAGCTAGTTTGAGGTGCTGACGGCTTAGTCTCTTTTAAGACGAAAAAGTAGACAACAAATAGAATAGCAGTCACAATCATACAGGCTAGCATAAGCTCATTACGGTAATTTACAAAGAAAAAGGCTCCCAGCAAAGGGCCGATAACAACCCCTAAATTCATAGCTGTGTAAAACATGGCAAACACAAAATTGCGATCTTCCTCGTTGGTCAAATCTGCGATCATAGCTTCGCTAGCTGGTTGATACAAAGAGGCACTCAGATTCAGTCCGACAAAAGCAAGGTACATCATCCAAGGTGAAGAGGATAGAAAAAATAACAGGAACATGAGAACCTCAAACGCCACAGAAAATAGCATAACGGGACGACGCCCCAGTTTATCAGAAATACGACCACCAATTAAGCTTATGACAACACTAAGTAACGGGGGAATGATTAATAATACCCCAGCAGTACTCTTACCAAACGTTTCACTGAAAAACAGAGCCATGAAGGGTAAGAACATCCATAAAAAGATGGAAAATAAGGTTTCTCCGATCAGACGAACCTTTAAATTTACATCCCAAGATAGCCAGCTCATGCGCTGCACCTCCAACGTGTTTTCTGACTTACATACATGCTGGCTTCCTTCTTTCCCGTCTGAAAAAGAAGTGGTTTATGGTCCTGTTAGAATGTTACTGTTTATCAAAAAAGCGACTATATGCTGAAAAGCTTGCCGAACATACAAGCTTATCGCATAAATGCCGCTTCTTTCGTAAAGAAACGGGGCCGATAACCATAAATTCCATCAGTAAAGAAGAAAGCCGACCTCAATCAAGCATGACAAAAAGAATAGATTACCTTTTGTCTTTGCTGGATTAGATTAGATGGCTACAATTTTCTTTACTGATGAATTTCATTGGTTACATGCCCCTTTATTTTCGGTATTTTTTGATAAATGAAATTCTAACAGGTTTTATAAGGATGTGCAAGACAGGTTTCTAGAGATTGATTTGATAAATAACCCATGACATATACGTAGTTAGGCAGGACCAAACAAGATACGGAATAAGTAACAGTGCTGCCCAGCGAGAGTATTTGCCTGTGTACAATAGCAAGAGTAGGGTCGATATTGCGGTAGCCAGACAATCATAAAAGGCTAACGACAAATCCTTCTGAATAGACAGGATAAAGGTATAAGCTTGATTGATCACGTAGTTAATCACAAATAACAGATACCAAGAGTGGTTTAGGTTATCTAACCCAATGGTTTTTTGTAATACAACGACTGCAAGAGCAATCAGTGCGTATAATACAAACCATATGATAGCAATCAAGTTGCTTGAGGGAAGCCAATCAGGCTCTGCAAGGGTGTTATACCAGATTAGGTCACTTGGAAAAAGAATACCTGACAGCGAAAAAAGAGCTATTATGACGAGGAATAATATGATGGAGGATAATAGACTTGGCTTTTGCTGCGTCATGTAAAACTACCCCCTTTTCTTATAAGCTAGTACTTAGTTTATTATTGATTTTGTCGTCCATGCTTATTATTTCTGATTGCAAGATGAACATCATAGATGGACTAAGGCGTTTTGATAAAATATTTTTAATCAAAAACACAAAGAGAAGTGTCTATGCTACAATTTGTAATAAATCCCAATGGGAACGGACTGGAGGAGTCTCATCGTGCAAGATCCACGATTAAAAAAATTGGCTTATAATTTATTGCACTATTCTGTGGGTTTGAAGGAAAAGGAAGTTTTAAATATTGAAGTCCGTGGAAACGGGCATGATCTAGCTCGGGAGCTGATAAAAGAGGCATATGCTATCGGCGCCTATCCTTATGTGGAGATAATGGATACACGTATTCAACGGGAGTTAATGATGAATGCTAGTGCCGAGCGGGCAGAATATCTAAGAAAATGGTCTGAAGAACGCATCAAGGATCAGCATGCAACCATCATTATTAACGGGGTTGATAATGACAGCGAAATGTCTGATGTGCCAAATGATAAGCGTCAGGAGCATTACAGGGTGCTAAAGCCACTTAGTGATTACATGATCGCTAATACTCGTTGGGTTCTGCTTAATTATCCTACACCCTCTATGGCGCAAAATGCGAATATGTCGACTGAGGCATTTGAAGATTTCTTCTTTGATGTCTGTATAACAGATTACCGAAAGATGCATGATGCATTTCTGCCCCTGCAACAACTGATGAATAAGACGGATAAAGTACGATTAGTCGGGCCAGGAACCGATTTGACCTTTTCCATCAAAGGAATTCCAAACGTGATTTGTGCGGGAGAAAATAATATTCCAGATGGAGAGATTTTCACTGCTCCTGTGCGTGATTCGGTCAACGGTGTACTTACTCACAATGCGACGACACAATATATGGGGACTAAATTTGAGAATATTACCTTGCGTTTTGAGAATGGAAAGATTGTAGAAGCGACCTCAAATAATACCAAGAAGCTCAATGAAATTCTTGATACTGACGAAGGAGCTCGCTATATTGGAGAATTTGCCATCGGTGTAAATCCGTATGTGCTGCATCCGATGAATGATATTTTATTTGACGAGAAAATCGCAGGTAGCTTCCACTTTACTCCGGGTCAGGCCTATGAAGATGCTGATAATGGCAATCGAAGCATCGTGCATTGGGATATGGTAACCATTCAACGTCCGGAATACGGTGGCGGTGAAATTTGGTTTGATGATGTGTTAATCCGTAAAGATGGACTATTTGTGCTGGATACATTACAAGGTCTTAATCCAGATGCTTTAAAATCCTAAGCCAATCAAAAGAGCGAAAGAAACCCATATTCAAGATAGAGCACGAAAAAAAGTCTGGTGATGCCAGGCTTTTTTGCTTGAGATGAATGGAGATAACCTATATCAATATTCCCTTGATAGAACCAGCTTCTCGTCTCTAAAGTGGCATCCGATCTCGCTTTTCGTTACAATGAAGCGTAGAAACTGTAGAACGGAGAAAAAACTAGCTATGACAATGAAAAGATGGTTGGATCACACTGTAGACGATCAGGAAAAAGGAATGACTGTGGAGGAGATCGTACGACAAAAAATGTCGGTCTCTGGACGTATGCTGCAACGTCTGACACGGAGTAAAGGAATACTGGTAAATCGCAAGGTCCCTTTTCTTAAAAGGCAGGTCAAGGCTGGAGATGTGATTTCTGTACGCATTGTTGATGATAAACGCGAGCAGGAAGCGTTAGTCATGTTACCGCCAGCGCCATTTGAAATTCAATTGGAAGTTTTGTATGAGGACGAGTATTTTATTGTTGTCAATAAACCAACAGGTATGACTACGCATCCTATTCGTGAGGATCAGCATGATACTTTATTAAACCAACTTGTACTTTATTGGCATAAACAAGGCAAGTCGATTATGCCACATACCGTTCATCGCCTAGATCGCGAGACTTCAGGCACTATTTTAATCGCGAAGAGTTCCTATGCTCATCAGCTAGCAGATAAGCTGATAAGGGAGGGAAGTATAGAGCGGAATTACGTTGCTTTCGTAACTGGTCGCATGCAACCAGAATCGGGAACAATAGCAGAACCGATCAAGCGCGATCCTATGCATAAAGTAAAGCGTCAGGTACATCCAAAGGGTGAAGAAGCGGTTACTCATTACAAGGTGTTGGCTTCAAATGACGAGGTTAGCTTAGTCGATATTACATTGGACACAGGGAGAACCCACCAAATCCGTGTGCATTTTGAATACATGGGACATCCATTGGTTGGGGATACCCTGTACCGAGGTTCTCGAATGGGCTTTTCCAATCAAGCGTTGCATGCCTATCAGCTTTGTTTTAAGCATCCAGTGACAGAAGAGCTCCTTGAGATTAAGGCACCTATGCCATCAAAGATGAAGCGCTTTGTGGAGGATAGGTTTTTTCTCCCAAATTTTATGCTATAAAGATGATGCATGTGCAAAATAAATACAATGGGGAAGGGTGGAGGTGTAGAGCATGGTAGTGCAGAGGCTATTAGATGAGGAAAAGGTGTTTAAAGACCCTGTTCATCGCTATGTGCATGTCAGGGAGAAGGTCATTTGGGAGCTAATTGATTCACCAGAATTCCAACGACTAAGACGTATCAGACAGCTTGGGACAAGTTATTTTACCTTCCATGGCGGTGAGCATAGCCGATTCAATCACTCGCTGGGCGTCTATGAAATTATGAGACGCATCCTAGAGACCTTCGAGGGTAGAGTTAATCTTCCTTACGAAGAAAAGCTCCTGTGCCTTTGTGCGGCTTTACTGCACGATGTTGGACATGGTCCTTTTTCACACTCCTTTGAAAAGGTATTTCGGTTTGACCATGAGGAATGGACGAGAAAAATCATTATGGGCAGGACAGGCATTAATCAAATTTTACGTACGGTTAGCGAGACCTTTCCTAGAAAGGTTGCGGAGGTGATCGCAAAAACGTATGAGAATAAACTGATTGTCTCCCTTATTTCCAGTCAGATAGATGCAGACCGAATGGATTATTTGTTGCGAGATGCTTATTATACCGGAGTTAATTACGGTAATTTTGACATAGAGCGCATTCTGCGTGTAATGCGACCCTCTGAGGATGGAGTAGTGATTAAAGCGAGTGGGATGCATGCAGTGGAAGACTATATCATGTCACGCTATCAAATGTACTGGCAGGTGTATTTTCACCCGGTGACGCGGAGTGCAGAGGTTGTTCTACATAAAATTTTCAAACGTGCGAAGGAATTATTCCAGCGCGATTACCGTTTTCAATTAGAGCCGACACATTTCCTGCCGTTTTTCTGTGATCGTATCCAATTGAAGGACTATCTGATGCTGGATGAATCTATTGTTTATTTCTACATGCATCAGTGGCGAAATGAGCGAGATTCTATATTATCTGATTTGTGTTCACGATTTTTAGACAGGAATCTTCTGCAATACGTCGAATATAATCCTAGAAATTTCCGAACGGAATATGAGATCAGGGAATTGTTTCAAGAAGCGGGAATTGATCCCGACTATTATGTAGAAGTTGATTCTACATCCGATTTGCCCTATGATTATTATCGCCCTGGGAAAGAACAAGAACGGATTTCTATTATGTTAGTCAAACCAAACGGTGAGCAAGCGGAATTATCAACGATGTCAGAGATTGTAGAAGCGGTTTGTGGGAAGCGGAGATTTGATTATAAGCTTTATTATCCTGCTGATCTGATAGAATCGCTGCCTGCTGAACTTGCCCAAAAGATTAAAGAACGACTAGGAGTAGTGATGTCGGATGCATAGAGGGCACGCCAAAATAATGCGGCTAGTGGAGGTCCTTGGTGAAGTAACAGGAAGAAAGAAACTGCAAAAAATGGTGTATATCTCTAAAAAAATGCAGGTGGATTTTGAGGAAAGATTTGAGTTTCATATGTTCGGGCCTTATTCCGAAGAACTGACATTGCGCGTAGATGAGTTGTGTAGCTTTGGGCTGTTGAACGAACAACATGAAAGCAAGGGAGCGATCGAAGTATATCGTTACTCCTTAAACGAATTGGGAAAGGATTTTTTGCGTTATCATGATGTAGACCTAGGGGTAGGAGAGCGTCTGATTAAACGTTTAAATGAAGAAAATTCCCGTTTTCTTGAATTGGTGTCCACCATTCTTTATTTTGAGCACTTATCCTATGAGGAAATGCTGGTTAAAGTCTTTACATTAAAAAGCAAACAGCGCTATACAGAAGAGGAAGTACAAAAGGGACTTGCTTTTCTCGACGAATGCAAACAAATTAGCTTGCAGCATTAAAGGGTATAGCATTCTGGAGTCTGCTAGTATGACCATCTCGTTTACGCTTATGTGTGAACGAGATTTTTTTGTCCCACATCATCTATTTCACTAGATGTTATCCATGCGCCCCAAAAATTGCACGAGTATAAGTTTTCAGGGTAGAATAGACAGAAGATCTTTTTAGGGGTTGGTGATAACATGAATTTATTTGATAATAAAAAAAATAACGGCTTTACCATTGTGAGTAAAAAGACAGATGTTCATGGCGGATTTGGTCAAGGAGTGCTTGATTTAAGTCATGTTTCCTCTGTTATTATTGATGTTGAAGAAAATTATGCCTACATTGACATGGGAGCGTTGCATGCCAAGAGTGCTGTTGAACGAGGCATTAAATTTTCTACGAATAAGGAAGATGTTCCAAACGGAAAGCCGTACTGGCTTGTTTGGGTTACCATCGACCGCAAAGAAGAGGGACCTTACTATGCAGGTGTAACTGCTTGTTATATGGAGATTGACCGTGAAGCCCGCCGTGGATACAAGCTATTGGTAGATCACGTTAACCGTATGGATGCTGCTATGAAGCGCAAAATCATGATAAGTGAGCTAGGAGAAGTCGAAAAAGCAGCATTGCGCAAATTACTGATGGAACACAATGCAGACATGTGGGCAAACTCTGCTGAAGAACTTAAGCAGGGCTTAGAAACACAAGCATAGTTTGTACATGGGCGCTAGTTGAAAATCTGGTTTTTATTAGGAAAAAATGAACGCTGTGTGAACAACTAGCAAAAGAATTGTACGAAGAAACCAAAAAAGAGTAAACTTAGATTTGTATATAAAAAGCACTAGGTCAGCAAACAGGGAGCGACATTATGTCACTCCCTGTTTGTCTTAATTTGCAGGTTATGAATTAGCATTAGGGATGCACACTAAGAAGGCATATCAATACTTTATCTTCTCAGAGGGGGAGAATGCCTTGGATCATCAGAATGATCATTTTGTCAAACATGGTGGAGTGCATTTCCGCAATAATGTACCACCGCAAGAGATTAATAAATTTATTAATAGGCTACCGGCAGGAAAGCGAGAAAGTCTTTTTGAAGTGCTGGATAAATTGGAAAAAAACGGGCTTATCACGGTTTATAACGACCACGTTTTTACTGATGGAAATGGTGTTATTGGCGGCGGGGAGCAATAAGATAACGAAATAGAAATATGTCAAAGCCAGGCGCAGATATGATTTCCAGCGTAATAACAAGCTGCATGAATGAACAAAAAGCGCAAGAAAAAAGGGGTACCTAATCACAATAGTGATCTACGGTAGCCCTTTTTCATAAAGCTGACATGTTATCTGCCCCATAATTTGTTCCACAACGATTTCTTTTCTTTTTCAGGTGGTTTGGCATCGGGTATTGCTTGCTCAGGAATATGCTCGGAACAGTAATCCTGAGGCTCTGTTCCCGCCTTAAAATACATAACTTGCGCATGCGGGCAGTTCTGGGTAGCCAATTTTTTGGTGACTGGGTCGATGTAAACTGATACGACACCGGTAGGAGCATTAAATTGGCTAGGGGGTTGATTATCGAGAGCACTTTCCATGAATTCCGCCCAAAGCGGAGCCGCTAGACGGGCATCCTTAATCGGGTCAATCTTCTTCCCTTCATCATAGCCTGTCCAAACGCTGGTTACGAGCTGGGGTGTAAATCCGCCTATCCAGGAGTCATAGTCAGTGGAGCCTGTTTTCCCAGCAACGGGACGGTTTAATTGGCCTGCAACACGGTGAGCTGTGCCGCGCGTATCGCTAAAAACAGTCTGCATCATCTGATTTAACACATATGAGCTACTCGGATCTGCTACAGGGACATGGGCAGAGGAATCCTCAGCTAAAATGGCACCTGTATTATCCATAATTTTTAAAATCGCTACTGGTGTAATGTACGACCCATTATTTGCGATGGTACTGTAAGCTGCTGTTAATTCCAAAGGGGAGATAGGCGATGTTCCCAAAGCTAGAGAAGGTACAGCCTGTAGAGGGCTAGTTATCCCTAATTTTTTGGCTTCATCTACTATTTTTTGTGGTGTTAATTGGTTAATTGTTTTAACAGCATAAATATTATCTGATGTAGCGATGGCTTCTTGCATCGTAATAAAGGTATTCGTAAATTTATTACCATAATTACTAGGAACGTATTCCTTTCCATTTTCGTAAGTGAAGACAGTTGGCTCGCTTTTCATCAACGTTAAAGGAGTAAACCCATTATCTAAAGCTGATAAATACATAATTGGTTTAAAGGTAGAACCAGGCTGTCGTTTGCTCAATACACGATTGAATTGGCTTTTTTTATAATCGCGGCCACCTACCAGTGCCTTAATGAAGCCCGTTTTAGGATCAATGGCTACTAGGGCTATCTGTAATTCTTGATTATTTTTAGGCATGTGTTTACGAATAGCTTCTTCCGCTTTCTTTTGGATTGCAACGTCTAAGGTGGTGTAAATTTTTAATCCGCCGTTCTGAACAGCCTCTTCACTGATTCCATACTTATCCTTGGCTAAAGTGAGAATATAGTCCCGAAAATATGGGGCTATCGAAGCTTTTTGTACTTCCTTAGGTGAACGAAATGTTAATTTCTGCTCGTAAGCCTCCCGCATTTGTTTTTCGGAAATGTAACCGTCACGGTGCATAGCCGCTAGGATTAATTTTTGACGCTTTTTCGCATTATCAAAATTCGTAATCGGGGAATAATAGGTAGGCCCCTTTGGAATTCCTGCTAGCATAGAGCTTTCTGCAAGCGTTAAATCCTTCGCTTTTTTGCCAAAATAGGTTCCCGCGGCGGCCTCTGCACCATAGGCAGAATGTCCATAATAGATTTGATTCATGTACATTGCTAAAATTTCATCTTTTGTGTAATTAAGCTCTAGCTGTAGGGTGAGTAAGGCTTCTTTTGCCTTGCGAGTCCAGGTTTTCTCATGACTCAAATACAGATTGCGAGCTAGCTGCTGTGTAATCGTGCTGGCCCCTTGAGCTTTGTTCATTTCGACAATGTTGACGTAAGCTGCTTTTGCAGTCCGTTTTAGATCAATGCCCATATGCTGATAAAAGTAACGATCCTCGATGGAAAGAGTAGCTTGCACTAAATAAGGGGAAACATTGTCGAGTGTGACGACATAACGATTTTCTCCTCTGTGAATACTATCTATAACTTCTCCGTTGCCTGCGTAGATGGTTGAAGTTTGATGAATAACTGTGGCGGGCATTGGCTGAGAACGTAAATATAAGACCAGAAATAGGATGGATAATGCAGCCGCCAGCATAGTCAGACCTAGAATTTTTATAAAAAGCCTGACCCGCCTAAGCCAACGAAGTAAGGGATGCTCGCGGATGACTTCCATGAAAGACACGTCCTTTCTGCATAGTTTGGTAATACTAGGAAAAATCCTAATAGATAGTATAGGTAAATCAGCATATTTTCATACTATATAAAGCCGGTATCACCTGTTCCGTTAAGGTTTTGCACATCACTGGTAGTCCTTTTACAAATAGGCGATCTGTTCTGAAAAAGCAGTGAAGTAAGAAAAATATCGGATAAAAAGACAAAAAATACTTGCTTTTTGGGGGGTACCCTCTATAATTCATTTTGTTGATGCATTATGTGATCTTCATTACATCGCCCATCAACATGAAATGATTCGGTTAAAAAGGAGGCTTCATTACATTATGAACATGGAACTATGGTACACTGAGAAGCAAACGGAAAATCACGGAATTACTACAAAGATCTCCGAGACTCTATATAGTGAGAAAACGGATTTTCAACAATTGGATATTATCCATACCAATCAATTTGGACGTATGCTTGTACTTGACGGTATGGTTATGACTACCGATGTTGATGAATTCGTTTACCATGAAATGATTACTCACATTGCTCTTAACACCCACCCTAATCCTAAAAAAGTATTAGTTGTGGGCGGAGGAGACGGAGGAGCTATTCGTGAAATCGTTAAGCATGCTTCCGTAGAAAAAGCTGTACTAGCTGAGATTGACGGCGGAGTTATTGAAGCCTCCAAAAAATATTTCCCAGAGATTGCGAAAGATTTAATGGGAAATCCGCGTGTCGATGTGCAAGTTATCGATGGAATTAAACATATTCATGATCACAAGGGTGAATATGATGTAATCATGGTTGACTCTACCGAACCAGTTGGTCCAGCAGTGGGACTGTTTGAAAAAGGCTTTTATCAGGGAATTGCCGATGCGCTAAAACCAGACGGAATCATGGTTGCTCAGACAGAATCACCTTGGTTCAATCGTGAATTGATCAAACGAGTATTTAAAGACCTATCGTCTATTTTCCCAGTGACTCGTTTGTATACAGCAAGCATTCCAACATACCCATCAGGTCTGTGGAGCTTTACCATTGCTTCCAAAAAATATGATCCATTAGAAGTAGATCCATCTACAATTAAAGACATGGATACCAAATACTATAACAAAGATATTCATAAAGCAGTGTTCCAGCTTCCTAACTTTGTAGCTGAACTGACTCGCGACTAGGGGGGTAGTGAGATGCGTTTTGATGAAGCTTATTCTGGCAACGTGTTTATTCGTAGTCATCAAAACTATGAGGAGAGCCAAGCAGTCATTTATGGCATGCCGATGGATTGGACAGTTAGCTTTCGTCCAGGCTCCCGTTTCGGCCCTTCACGTATTCGCGAGGTCTCTATTGGCTTAGAAGAATACAGTCCTTATTTGGACAGGCTATTAGAGGATGTGAAGTATTTTGATGCAGGGGACATTCCATTACCTTTTGGAAATGTAGAAGGCAGTCTCCAAGCTATTCGCGAGTTCGTTGCGAAAGTATTAGCGGATAATAAAATCCCTGTAGGTATGGGCGGTGAACACTTGGTTACATGGCCAGTGATTCAAGCCATGCACGAGAAGTATAAGGACTTGGTTATCTTCCACTTTGATGCCCATACCGATCTTCGAGATAACTATGAGGGCTACGAGTACTCCCATTCAACGCCAATTAAAAAGGCGTGCAATTTGCTTGGAGGAAAAAACGTTTATTCGTTCGGAATCCGTAGCGGGATGAAGGAAGAGTTTGATTGGGCAAAGGAAAATATGCATTTATACAAATACGATGTATTGGAGCCTGTTAAGCAGGTGCTTCCTTCCATTGGAAATCGCCCTATCTACTTAACGATTGATATTGACGTGCTAGACCCTTCTGCTGCTCCTGGTACAGGTACAACAGAGGCTGGCGGCATCACATCTCGTGAATTACTAGATACGATTCATTTTATGGCTAACAACGGAGCCAATGTGGTCGGATTTGATTTAGTGGAAGTAGCACCTGTGTATGATCATAGTGAGATGACACAGATTGTTGCTTCTAAAATACTCCGTGAAATGATATTAAGCTTTGTAAAATAGTCGCTATTATCATTTGGATACTGGATATTACGTAGAAAAAGGCAAGGAGGCAGAGTGCTTTCTTGCCTTTTTCATTTTCTATACGAAATCGCTCTCGCTTGGTCAGAAAAATTGGAAGCGGGAAGGTAAACTATCCTATAATAAAGGGAAAGTAAACTAACAAATACTACAGTGACAAATAAAAGTGAGGTCTCGGAATGCAAGAGGTTCAATTATCGTTATCAATCATACAAAAGGCAGAAGGTCAAATCGACAAGACAGATTTACAAATGTCGGGTAAAGCATCCCTGCGTAATTCTTCTTGGTTTCTGCATTATAAAGAAGAGATAGAGGGAGCGGGAGAGGTCTCCAATATTGTTCGGATTAACCCAGATAGCACACAATTACTACGTCAAGGTAGCCTGCAAATGAAGCAAATATTTGAAAAGGGAAAAGGGACAGATAGCCTATATAGCAGTCCCTATGGAAATATGCAAATGCATACCCACACTCGAACATATAAAGTCACGTATCAAAGTGAGAAGCCTGTTCAGGTGTTGATTGCCTATCAATTGTGGCTAAGTGGACAATATGTTGGAGAATTCGAATGGGACATGAAAATTGCATGGGAGTAGAAAGGGGCAGTGTGTATGGTTTTTTCCCTCATTAATGGGCTATTTTCTGGCTTGTTGTTATCAGCTTTTCTGGCAATTGGAGATGGATTGTTTCAAACAAGCACATTTCAGGTATTATTAGATATTACTTATATTCCAGGGATGGAAAATACCCCTCCCTTACTAGCCTATCTCATTCATTTGGTGATTTCGGTTATCGTTGCCTTTGCGTTTATTTACTTTTATCCAAAGGGAAACGGGAAAAAGATTGTCATCTATGTAACCCTGTGGAATGTGGCATTTCTGATTCTATTCTTTCCCTTTACGTATCTAAGTCAAGGTGTTTATTCAGCAAGTAATATCTTGTTGTGGTTTTTTGGTCATTTGTTGTATACGGTATTTTTAACGTATCAAATTGAGCGATAGAGAGCAGCTTTTGTAGATGCGTAGTGCCGGTTTTTTAGCACAGTGACTAGTTTTTGGCAGTCTGATTAGGAGGGATGTTGTGAGTACATTACCAAAATCGGAGACAGTGGAGATGTTAAGCGCAATTTTAGGAGCAATTGATGAAGGCATCCATGTGGTTGACGCTCAGGGTATTACGATCATGTACAATCACATCGCTGCCAGACTGGATGGGTTAACGCAAGAGGAGGTGCTGGGTAAACCGTTGTTGCAAGTCTTTCCTTCCTTAGATAGCGAATCCAGCACCTTGTTAAATGTCATCCAAACCGGAAAGCCCATGTATAATCGCACGCAACGCTATACCAATTGGCGAGGCGTACAGGTGGAAACAATCAACACTACGTTACCAGTTCGTGTAGACGATCGGCTCGTTGGCGCAGTTGAGGTAGCTAAAGATATGAAGAAACTAAGGGAGCTGTCGGAGCAGCTAGTGGACCTACAGGTTCAAGTCCAAAGTGGACGAAAAAAGCAAGTGAAGCCACTTGTGTCCGATCAGGTGTTTTATGAATTCTCGGATATCTTAACGCATAACCCCGAGCTGAAGCGGGTGAAACAGATAGCGTTAAAAGCTGCGCGGACCACCTCACCAATACTGATTTATGGAGAAACAGGGACAGGTAAAGAGTTGCTGGTACAATCGATCCATCGAGCATCCCCGCGAAGGAAGCGTCCGTTTATTGCCCAAAACTGTGCTGCCTTACCCGCCTCCCTATTAGAAGGAATTCTCTTCGGTACAACTAAGGGGAGCTTTACCGGAGCAGATGATCGTCCAGGTTTGTTTGAAGTAGCCAATGGGGGTACGTTATTCCTAGATGAAATAAACAGTATGCCACTTGAGCTACAAGCTAAATTATTGCGTGTATTACAGGATGGTCAGATACGAAGAGTAGGCGGAACGGGATCATTGCAGGTAGATGTGAGAGTGATTGCGGCTACCAATGAAGTGCCAGAAAAAGTGGTGGAAAGCAAAGGATTGCGAGCTGACCTATATTATCGCTTAAATGTTGTATCCTTTTGGCTTCCACCATTGCACAAACGCCCAGAGGATTTGCCCCTTTTAGTAGAGCATTTTGTGCAGAAGTATAACAATATGTTTGAGCTACAGGTGAAAGGCTTGGATCAAGAGGTATGGACTTTATTCAAGCGATGTACGTGGCCGGGTAACATTCGGGAGCTAGAGCATATGATTGAAGCTGCCATGAATGTTACTGAAGGCGAATGGATTACAGTTGAAGACCTTCCTTTATCCTTTTTGAAAAGAATGAATGAGCTGGGAGTGGTATCTCAGGAAAGTGAAAGCGGATTCACTATGAAAACCTCAATTCCTATGGATGGGACCTTACGAGATGTTCTAAGACAAACAGAAAAGCATTTCATTCAAATGGCATTGGAGCAAACGAAAGGAAATATTCTGCAAGCCGCAAAACAATTAGGAATTCCTCGACAAACCCTACAGTATAAATTGGCCCAACAAAAAGAGAAACCAGATGATAAGAAGTCAGATTGACTTGGATTACAAATCATTCAACCCGACCTTGCCGAAAAGCTGGCACAATAAATAATCCGGTAAAGTGGCTGTAGGCAAACAAAACGTGCCCAAAACGCTTAAAAGCCTGCAAATACACTGCAAATATCACCTAATTCTGAAAATATTAAATATTCTATCGTAATTGGCATCCTCCTTGCATGATGTAAATCATGAAGCTTCAAAAGGTTTTGTTCATGTAAATATGCAGGGGGGATTATAAATGACATTAGCCGTTCGTAAATTGCGTGATTGGCGGGACGTGGAATTATGGAAAGACGTAACCGAGGAACAATGGAACGATTGGATGTGGCAGTTAACCCACACGATTAAAAACGTAGATGACTTAAAAAAGGTAATCAATTTAACTCCTGAGGAAGAAGAGGGAGTACGAATTTCCAACCAGACCATTCCGTTAAATATCACACCTTACTATGCTTTGCTAATGGATGAGAACGATCCAAAGGACCCGGTTCGTTTACAATCTGTCCCTTTATCTCACGAAATGGTTCGCACGCAGTACGATATGGAAGACCCGTTGCATGAGGATGAGGATTCGCCTGTTCCTGGTCTGACTCATCGCTACCCCGATCGCGTTTTATTTTTAGTAACAAACCAATGCTCTATGTATTGTCGTTACTGTACGCGCCGTCGTTTTTCTGGACAAATCGGCATGGGGGTACCTAAAAAACAATTAGATGCCTGTTTAGATTATATCCGTAACACCCCAGAGGTACGCGATGTGCTTTTGTCCGGTGGAGATGCTCTACTAATTAATGACCGTGTATTGGAATACGTAATAAAAAGTCTGCGAGAAATTCCTCATGTAGAGATCATTCGGATTGGAACGCGAGCACCTGTCGTTTTCCCACAACGCATCACGGAGAATTTGTGCGAGATCCTGAAGAAATATCATCCTGTTTGGCTCAATACACATTTTAATCATCCCAAAGAAATTACCGAGGAAGCAAAAAGAGCTTGTGAAATGCTTTCGTATGCCGGTGTCCCGCTTGGTAATCAGTCGGTTATTCTTGCTGGAGTTAATGACGATCCATATACGATGAAGCAATTAATGCAAGATCTGGTTAAAATCCGCGTACGTCCATATTATATCTATCAATGTGACCTGTCAGAAGGCATTGGTCATTTCCGAGCACCAATATCTAAGGGCTTAGAAATCATGGAATACTTACGCGGGCATACCTCAGGATATGCAGTACCTACTTTTGTGGTAGATGCCCCGCATGGTGGCGGCAAGATTCCGGTAATGCCAAACTATATCATTTCTCAATCGGCTGACAAAGTCATTCTACGTAATTTTGAAGGCGTCATTACTGCCTACCCTGAACCGCAAAATTACAAGGCACCCGATCTATCAAACAACGAATATTATCAGGCCGAGAGAGGAAAAGCAGTAGGTATTGCAGCCTTAATGGAAGATTTAGCAGACAATTTGGAGCCAGCAGGGCTACAGCGTAATAAACGGATTGAGGCCACCAAGGTCAAGTCACTTGCAGATGTGCGTAAGGAGCAAAGTGAGGTGAAAAAGCAAAAAGAGCGTGCTAGAATAAGTGAAAAAGAGGCATAGGAATGTCTGAGCAGGGTCTTTCGCCTTTCGGTGATTAAGTAGGACTTCGGGAATGGAAGTGTTACTTATGACGGTGAGCGAGAAGGCCCCTTTTTTGTGCTTGTAGCTAACTGATTACTCAATCTTTACGGTAGACAAATGAGTATGATATGATCAAAAAGAAAAATGAGCGACCACTCAGATGAACAGCGCGATTATTTTTACAAAATTTTTTGGGTAGAAATGTAAATTTTGAATGAATAGTCATTCATTTTTTCTGATACTTCTGATAAGATAAAACAAAAGAAAAAATTTACCATCAAATATAACTACAATAAGTAAAAGAAAGGGAGCTGGAAGATATGGAAATCCTACCACTATTAAATTTAATTGCCTTCTTCCTTGTGCTGGCTTATGGGCTATATCTTGTAGCGCATTTGTTGTACAGCAGGTATCTGTTTATCAAATTGGGAAAAAAGCCGGATACCAAGGATGACTTTAAGACCCGCCTGAACTTGATCCTTCAGAACGTTTTTTTGCAAAAGAAGCTCTTAAAGGACAAAAAGAGCGGTATTATGCACATTGTTCTCTTTTATGGCTTTATTATTTTGCAATTTGGTGCCATTGAACTTATTTTAAAGGGACTTATTATTGGGTATGAATTACCGTTTGGTAGCGCCCACAAGTACTTTAGCCTAATGCAGGAAATCACTGCTATGCTGATCCTTTTAGCTATCGGTTATGCTTATTATCGGCGGTATATTGAGAAACTAAAGCGTTTAAAGCGAGGCTTGAAATCAGGTTTAGTTATTATCTTTATCAGTTCGCTAATGGTGACCGTTCTTGGTTCACTAGCTTTCGAACAGCTATGGCTAGGTCATGAGGGCTCCATCTTTGCTCCCTTCTCGTCAGCTATTGCCTTTGTATTTTCAGGGATCGGTGAAACCGCGGCAGCCGCTTTATTCTTCTTTTTCTGGTGGGCGCATTTGCTCGTTTTGCTGAGCTTTGCTGTCTATGTACCACAATCCAAGCATGCTCACTTGATCTTTGCTCCCTTTAACGTTTGGTATAAAAAGCTAGAACCGCCTGGTAAGCTGTCTACCATTAACTTTGAAGATGAGACTCAGGAAGTTTTCGGAAATGGGAAGATTGAGGACTTTACCCAAACACAACTCATTGACTTATATGCCTGTGTTGAGTGTGGACGCTGTACTAATATGTGTCCGGCCTCTGGAACTGGCAAAATGCTCTCTCCTATGGATATTATCGTGAAAATGCGCGACCATTTGACTGAGAAAGGGGCAAGTGTTACTTCACGTACACCTTGGATGCCTACTTTTGCATTTCCTAACACAAAGGCTAACCAAATCGCTCTGCAGGCTGGTGAAGTAGCAGCGACTGCTGAAGGGGCCGCTGCTGTAGAAAATGTATATGATAAGGCATTGATAGGCGATGTGATTACCGAGCAGGAGCTGTGGGCATGTACAACCTGTCGTAACTGTGAAGACCAGTGTCCCGTGATGAACGAGCATGTTGACAAAATCATTGACATGCGCCGTTATCTCGTGATGACAGAAGGGAGCATGCCGCAAGAAGCTCAGCGTGCATTAAATAATATCGAACGCCAGGGTAACCCGTGGGGAATTAACCGTAAAGACCGCATGAAATGGATGGAGGGTCTGGATGAAGCCTATACAGTACCTACAGTAAAAACAGCAGAGGATTTTGAATATCTGTTTTGGGTAGGGGCTATGGGTTCCTTTGATAACCGCAGTATGAAGATTACGCATGCCTTTATTAAGCTGATGCACGAAGCAGGCATTAAGTTCGCCATTCTTGGCAATGAAGAAAAAAATTCAGGCGACACAGCTCGCCGTATCGGTAACGAATTTTTGTTTCAACAATTAGCGCAAGAAAACATTGCTTTATTTGAAGGCTACGATGTTAAGAAGATTGTGACCTGTGATCCGCATGCGTTTAATACCTTTAAGAATGAATATCCTGAGTTTGGTTTGCAAGCAGAGGTATATCATCATTCTGAGCTATTAGTTCAATGGATCGAGGAGGGGCGTCTTACACCGAAGAAAGAAGTGAAGGAACGTATTACGTATCATGATTCATGCTATTTGGGGCGATATAACAATATCTATGATATGCCTCGCCAGATTTTGCAACAAATTCCGGGTGTGGAGATTGTAGAGATGAAACGAAGCCAATGTGACAGCATGTGCTGTGGCGCTGGTGGCGGATTGATGTGGATGGAAGAACATGAAGGTACCCGTGTTAATGTCGCACGCACAGAGCAGGCCTTAGAGGTTAATCCAACAGAAATTGCAAGTGCTTGTCCATATTGTCTAACGATGATGGATGATGGATTAAAAATGAAAGAGGCGGAAGAACAAGTGAAAGCGAGAGATATCGCTGAAATCTTAGCCGATGCTTTGTAAGAAGTAACAGGATGAGCGGTGGTCAAAGGACCGCCGCTTATTGTCATAATAAATTGACTAATTCGAATAGAATGTGCAAAATAAAGATAACAAAGTGAGCGACCGCTCGATCAATGCTTATGTTTACTGATTAGATACATAAGAAAAGGGAGGAATTGCTTTGAACACAGTTATAGTTGGAACGGCTCGAACACCTTTTGGAAAGTTCAATGGCGCATTAAAGGAAGTGCCTGCTGTAGAACTGGGAGCATTGGCAATTAGAGAAGCGCTGAGTAGAGCTAAGGTTGATCCCTTATCAGTTGATAAGGTCATCATGGGGATGGTCGTGCAAGCGGGTGCTGGACAAATCCCCTCAAGGCAAGCTGCCAGAAAAGCTGGTCTCCCATGGGAAGTAACAAGCGAGACGATCAATAAGGTATGTGCGTCCGGGATGCGTTCCGTTGCCATGGCGGATCAAATCATACGTTGTCAGGATGCAGAGATTATAGTAGCTGGCGGAATGGAGAGCATGAGTAATGCTCCTTATGCAATGCCGCAAGCTAGAAATGGCTTTCGAATGGGCGATAATCTTGTGAGGGATTTAGTGTTATACGATGGGCTAACATGTGCATTTGATCAAGTTCCTATGGCTGTGCATGGGAGTAATGTGGCCGAAGAACACGGCATTACACGAGCAGAACAGGATGCATGGGCCTATCGCAGCCAGCAACGTGCGGCTAAAGCGAGGGAAGCAGGATATTTTGCTGAGGAAATTGTTCCGGTTCCCGTTCCCCAACGAAAAGGAGACCCACTGCTCGTCATGGAGGATGAAGCGATCCGAGCGGAAACAACCTTAGAAGGCTTGGCTAAATTAGCACCGGTATACAAAAAGGATGGGACGATTACAGCCGGTAATGCACCCGGACTTAATGATGGTGCTGGAGCGCTTGTGCTTATGTCGGAGCATAAAGCTAAGGAACTAGGGGCTAAGCCTTTAGCTACGATTCTAGGGCATGCGGAGGTTGCGGCAGAGGCTCCTTATATTGCTACTACACCTGGGCTTGCTATTCAAAAATTACTGCAAAAGACAGGAAAAAGCCTTGAGGAAATAGATTTATTTGAAGTAAACGAGGCATTCGCTGCGGTCACGCTTACAAGTGGAAAAATCGTTGGCTGGGATGAAGAGAAGGTGAACGTAAATGGCGGTGCGATTGCACTTGGTCATCCTATCGGCGCGAGCGGTGCAAGGATTATCATGACGCTTATTCATGAATTACAACGACGCGGCGGTGGATTAGGCATAGCGGCGATTTGCAGTGGAGCGGCTCAGGGAGATGCTATCTTAATACGTGTTGAGCCAGCCAGATAAGTAACTACTTCAATTTGATAGGGGATTTTAGGGTTTTTTACACGAAGCTGCATCATTTTTCAAAAGAAAAGGAGCAGGGTACATGAGCATTCAAACGATTATGGTTATAGGCGCAGGGCAGATGGGGAGCGGAATTGCTCAGGTGGCGGCACATGCCGGATTTCAAGTGATTTTACATGACCAATCTATGTCTTTTCTAGAACGTGGTTTAGGCAATATTGGTAAAAATTTAAATAGGCAAGTGGAAAAGGGCAAGCTGACTGAAGAAACAAAGGGAAAAATTCTCTCCCAGATATCCACTTCCACAGAGCTTACAAACGCTAGGGATGCGGATGTGGTTATAGAAGCTGTAGTAGAAAATATGCAGGTAAAAACCGAAATTTTTAAAAAATTGGATGAGATTTGCCAACCGCATGCCATCTTAGCCAGCAATACATCCTCTTTGCCTATTACAGAGATTGCAGCGGCTACAAATCGTCCTGAGCAGGTTATCGGCATGCATTTTATGAATCCTGTACCTGTGATGAAGCTAGTGGAAATGATTCGTGGCTTACAAACATCTGACGAGGTCTATCAAACAATCGAAGAACTGGCAAAACGACTGGATAAAATACCAGTTAGCTGCAAAGACTTCCCTGGTTTTATCTCAAATCGTGTATTAATGCCAATGATTAATGAAGCGATTTACTGTGTGTATGAAGGGGTAGCTACTCCAGAAGCAGTGGATGACATTATGAAACTGGGCATGAATCATCCGATGGGACCTATTACCTTAGCTGATTTTATTGGATTGGATACATGTCTCTACATTATGGAAGTACTCTATGAAGGATTCGGGGATTCCAAATATCGCCCTTGTCCGTTATTACGCCAATATGTAAAGGCTGGCTGGTTAGGCCGCAAGTCAGGAAGAGGATTCTATGTGTACACCTAACCTGATCGTGCATGGAGCGCCATATATGTAGGGGCAACGAGAAATTTACAAAAGGAAGGATTTTGTGTATGGAGCTTCATTTTACAGAAGAACAGCTCATGATGCGAAAGATGGTAAGTGATTTTGCCAAAAAAGAAATTGCGCCATTTGTTGCTCATATGGAAGAAACGGAAGAATTTCCGCGTCCATTACTAACAAAAATGGCACAGCTAGGCTTAATGGGGATTCCAATACCCGAAGAGTGGGGCGGCTCTGATTCTAATTTTATTTCGTATGTAATTACGATTCATGAGATTTCGAAAATAAGTGCGACTATAGGGGTAATTCTCTCGGTTCACACTTCTGTAGGCACGACTCCTATTTTGTACTACGGAAATGAGGAGCAAAAGAAAAAATATGTTCCGAAGCTGGCAAGTGGAGAATATTTGGGCGCATTTGCTCTGACAGAGCCTCAAGCAGGTTCTGATGCCGGACGTATTCGAACCTCTGCTATACGACAAGGGGATCATTACGTATTAAATGGCAGCAAAATTTTTATAACCAATGGTGGCGAAGCAGATACGTACATAACATTTGCCGTGACAGATGCTACTCAAGGAACACACGGAATTTCTGCTTTTATTGTAGAAAAAAATACCCCAGGCTTTACGGTGGGAAAAAAGGAAAAGAAGATGGGACTCCATGGATCCAATACAACGGAGCTCATTTTTGAGAATGCAATTGTTCCGATAGAAAATCTACTAGGCGAGGAAGGAAGAGGCTTCGCCATAGCTCTGTCTAATCTGGACGTGGGGCGAATCGGTATAGCGGCTCAAGCTTTGGGTATTGCTGAAGCGGCTTTAGAGTATTCCATTCAATATGCGAAGGAACGTGAGCAATTTGGCTCTCCGATTGGAAATCAGCAAGCGGTGGCTTTTAAGCTGGCAGATATGGCTACGCAGGTGGAGGCGGCTCGATTGCTTGTATATCGTGCAGCCTTTTTGCGCCAGGAGGGTCAACCATGCGGGCTGGAAGCATCCATTGCCAAAAAGTTTGCCTCGGATGTTGCTATGAAAGCAGCGATAGAGGCTGTACAGATTTATGGAGGATATGGCTACACAAGGGAATATCCAGTAGAGCGTTTGTTCAGAGATGCAAAAATCACGCAAATTTATGAAGGAACATCAGAAATTCAACAACTAGTCATTTCTAAGCATTTGCTTACTAAATAGAACAACAACAAACAGGGAGTGTGGAACAGATGGACTTTCGTCTTAATGAAGAACAGGAAATGCTACGTAAAATGATTCGAGAATTCGCTGAGGAGCACATAGCGCCAACTGCGGCAGAACGCGATGAAGAAGAGCGATTTGACCGCTCTATCTTCGAACAAATGGCAGAGTTAGGGCTTACGGGAATTCCGTGGGATGAGAAATATGGCGGGGCTGGAGCTGACTACCTAAGCTATGTCCTTGCTGTTGAAGAGCTATCAAGAGTAGATGCATCTATTGGTGTCACCCTCTCTGCACACGTCTCCTTAGCGAGCTGGCCGATCTATAAGTTTGGCACAGAAGAGCAAAAACAAACCTTCCTACGTCCGCTTGCAGAAGGTAAGAAAATGGGTGCATACTGTCTAACTGAAGCGGGGTCTGGCTCTGATTCAGCAGGAATGCGTACAACCGCTGTACGGGATGGGGATCATTATATCCTTAATGGAAATAAAATTTTTATCACAAATGCTGGCGAAGCTGAAACTTATATTGTTTTTGCGGTAACGAATCCTGATTTAAAACATAAGGGTGTAACAGCCTTCCTGTTAGAAAAAGATATGCCTGGCTTCTCAATGGGGAAAAAGGAGAAGAAGCTAGGAATTCGTTCCTCCCTCACATTAGAAGTGATTATGGAGGATGTACGTGTACCGGTAGCTAATCGTTTAGGCGAAGAGGGGCAAGGCTTTAAAATTGCGATGATGACACTAGACGGTGGACGAAACGGTATTGCCGCTCAGGCGCTAGGAATTGCTCAGGGTGCGTTTGAACATGCCCTAAGCTATGCGAAGGAACGCATTCAATTTGGCAAACCGATTGCTGCATTGCAGGCCATTCAGTTCAAATTGGCAGATATGGCTACCCAGATTGAGGCGGCACGATTGCTAACCTATCAAGCGGCTTGGTTAGAAGATAAAGGCCTGCCGTATGGAAAAGCGTCAGCTATGTCCAAGGTGTTTGCCGGCGACATTGCCATGCAAGTAACGACAGAAGCAGTGCAGGTGTTTGGAGGATATGGCTATACGCGCGAATATCCAGTAGAAAGATTTATGCGTGATGCAAAAATTACGCAGATTTATGAAGGAACAAATGAAATACAGCGTGTGGTTATCAGCAACCTGCTGTTAAAAGAGTAGGAGCTGACCTAATTGCATCCGATAACCAAGCGAATACTGGCAGGAGATGTTCGCGCGGCTGCCAGAGCAATTACCTGGATTGAAGATGGCTTTCCTGAAAAGGGGCAGGTGCTACAGGAAATTTTCCCCCATACTGGTAAGGCACGACTGATTGGGTTAACTGGTTCCCCAGGAGCAGGTAAGAGTTCATTAGTAGATGCATTGATTACTTATTTACGTTCACAGCAGATATCAGTCGGGGTCATTGCAGTAGACCCCACTAGTCCGTTTACCGGTGGAGCCCTGCTAGGAGATCGCATTCGGATGCAGCATCATGCTCCTGACCGAGGCGTCTTTATCAGAAGCATGGGAACCCGGGGAAATTTAGGTGGTTTATCACGCAATACCAAAGAAGCAGTACGTGTGCTGGATGCATATGGCTGTGAAGTCATTATTGTTGAGACAGTCGGGGTTGGACAGTCTGAGCTGGACATTATGAAAATCGTTGATACAGTCGCTGTTGTACTAAATCCCGGAAGTGGGGATACTGTTCAGGCATTTAAAGCTGGCATTATGGAAATTGCTGATCTCTTTGTCATTAACAAAGCAGATTTGCCTGGTCTGGATAAATTACTCACAGAGATTGAACAGATGATAGAGATTGTAAAGCATGATGCAAGCTGGCAACCTCCTCTAATTCGTACAATTGCAACTGACCGAGTGGGGATACCTGATTTGTGGCAAGCTATCCTTGCACATGAGAGGTTTCTGATGGAATCGGGTGAAGGGGAGAAGCGCAGATCATATCACTTACATGAAGAGGTAATAGAGTTAGTGAACCAAAATCTTTCTCGTGTCATGCTACAAAGAATGGAACAGGGAGCATTTGCTGACGAGCTAGTTGAGGTAGCGAACAGAAGGGTAGACCCTTATCACGCAGCAGAAAAAATGGTACGTATTTTTTTACAACGATGACTTATGGTGGCGTTTTTGTTACAAGTCTGGCACGATTAGCCGCAAAAAGAGGATTGTAGCATAAATTGTGGATTAGTATAATGGGGAGAAACCAGAGACGTTTAGTCAAATTGGTGAAAGGTGGCTTATTTCGTGCAAGAACGTAAGAAAGTAATCCCGTCCTTGGTGAAGGACCCAAAACTAATCGAAAAACGGCGTGAACAAATCATTGAAGCGGCCGTTGACCTATTTATACACAAAGGTTTCCACAAAACGACTACGCGGGAAATTGCTCGTGCCTCTGGCTTTAGCATTGGAACGCTATATGAGTACATTGAGTCCAAAGAGGATATTTTATATTTGGTTTGCGACTCTATTCATAATGAAATGGAAGAAAGACTGCGTGAAGCGATTACCTACAATGGTTCTGGTCTCAAAAGCCTTAAGCTCGCGTTGAAAAGCCTAATTCGCGTTATGGATCAGGTGAACGATCGTGTGCTATTAATCTATCAAGAAACCAAGTCGTTGCCACATGAAGCGATGACGTATGTGTTACGTCGAGAAGAGTCTATCACAGGGATTTTTGAAGAGATTCTGCATAAGGGAATGGAAGATGGTTCCATTCGGACTGATGAGCGCTATGTGAAGCTTATGGCTAACAACATCATGGTACTAGCGGAAATGTGGGTGTTCCGACGCTGGACACTTGGCAAAAGCTATACCTTGGACGAATACATCGAGAAACAGACTGAATTGCTTCTGCGGGATATCAGCGGACACGAATAGAGCCATCCCATAGATAAGGGGAGGCTGTCAAGGTGATAACAGAGGTCTATCGTCCGACAAATAAAGTACGTTTTGTAACAGCAGCGAGTCTCTATGACGGACATGATGCTTCCATAAATATTATGCGTCGAATTTTGCAATCCACTGGAGCGGAAGTGATTCATCTAGGTCACAACCGCTCTGTCATGGAGATTGTCGATGCTGCCATTCAGGAGGATGTTCAGGGAATCGCCATTAGCTCATATCAAGGTGGGCATGTCGAGTTTTTTAAATATATCATTGATTTGCTACAAGAGCGTGGTGCCGATCATATTCGCGTGTATGGCGGAGGTGGTGGCGTTATCGTCCCCCGTGAAATTCGCGAATTGGAGGAATATGGTGTAGCTAAGCTGTTTTCACCAGATGACGGCAGGGAACTTGGGCTTCAAGGCATGATTAACCTGATGATTCGAGAATGTGACTTTCCGACAGTAGCTTCCCTGCAAGCGGAAGTGGAGTTGTTACAGGAAAAGAATATTCAAGCGGTTGCTCGTCTGATTACACTGGCAGAGTATGATGTGACTGATAAGAAATGGTTCCTGCAGGTTAGAGATACGCTAGCTGGTTTCACTAATAATGTGCCGGTCGTGGGTATTACAGGCACAGGTGGAGCAGGGAAAAGCTCGTTAACAGATGAGTTAGTTCGTCGTTTTTTATATACGTACCCTGACAAAACCATTGCTATTCTGTCGATAGATCCGTCTAAACAGAAAACGGGCGGAGCTCTTCTGGGTGACCGCATTCGAATGAACGCAAATAACACATCCCGTGTTTATATGCGTAGTTTAGCGACTAGACAATCTGGATCAGAGCTGTCTCTTGCCCTTCAAGATGCGATTCAGGTAGCTAAGGCAGCCTGCTTTGATCTAGTCATCGTGGAAACAAGCGGGATTGGACAAGGGGATGCTCGCATTAGTGAGCTTTGTGATTTGTCACTGTATGTGATGACGAGTGAGTTCGGTGCGCCTTCTCAGCTAGAAAAAATTGATATGCTTGATTTTGCTGAATTGGTGTCCATTAATAAATTTGAGCGTAAAGGCTCAGAGGATGCTTTACGAGAAGTGAGAAAGCAGTACCGTCGCAATCATCAATTATTTGACGTAGAAGATGAACAGCTACCGATTTATGGCACGATTGCAAGTCAATTTAACGATCCAGGAACCAATGCTCTTTTTGCGGCTCTGATGCGAGCGGTCGTTCAGAAAAAGCAGCTTGACTGGGACGTTGAGCATCTAGACCCAACGCCCATTTTAGCCCATAAACCGCCGCTTATCCCGTCTGAAAAAATTACGTATCTTCAGGACATAGCTAATACGGTGCGGAATTATCACAAGTTTAGTGAAGAGCAGGCAGGTTATGCGCGTAAACTGTATCAGCTAGATGGAGCATACAAAGTTTTAGCAGAGCAGGGGGCAGACGAAGCCGTGCTTGCTCAATTAACCTCTCAAATTGCAGAATTTGAAGAGAAATTGCATCCCGAATTAAAAAAATGGTTGGAACACTGGCCCAAACAAAAGGAATTGTATAAACAGGATCAGTTCATCACGAAGATTCGCGATAAGGAAATAGTGACAAAGCTATTTTCTACATCACTTTCGGGATCACGGATTCCCAAGATTAGCACCCCAACCTTCCATGAGTGGGGGGATTTACTATCTTGGGCGATGAAAGAGAATGTCCCGGGGGAATTTCCCTATACGGCGGGTGTTTTTCCCTTTAAAAGGGAGGGAGAAGATCCGCGCAGACAATTTGCAGGAGAAGGATCGCCAGAGCGCACGAACAAACGATTCCATTTTCTATCTAAAAATGATGATGCAAAACGGTTAAGCACAGCATTTGATAGTGTGACCTTATATGGTCAAGACCCTCACGAGCGACCTGACATTTATGGGAAGATCGGAACCAGTGGGGTGAGTGTATGTACGTTGGATGATATGAAAAAGCTGTATGCGGGCTTTGATCTTTGTGCCCCTTCCACTTCTGTTTCCATGACAATCAACGGACCTGCACCAATGATTTTGGCTATGTTTTTAAATACGGCTATCGAACAACAGGTAGAGAATTTTGTAGAAAGAGAAGGGCGCCAACCTTCTACAGAAGAATATTTGCAAATTAAAGCCTTTACCTTATCAAACGTACGAGGAACAGTGCAAGCTGATATTTTAAAAGAAGATCAGGGGCAAAACACCTGCATTTTCTCTACGGAGTTCGCACTTCGCATGATGGGAGATATCCAGTCCTATTTTATTGAAAATAAAGTGCGTAATTACTATTCGGTTTCTATCTCAGGCTACCATATAGCTGAAGCAGGAGCGAACCCGATTACACAATTAGCTTTTACCCTTGCCAATGGATTTACGTATGTGGAGTATTATTTAAGCCGTGGCATGAAAATTGACGAATTTGCGCATAATTTGTCCTTCTTCTTCTCTAATGGACTTGATCCTGAATATACGGTAATAGGACGGGTAGCACGCAGGATTTGGGCAATCGCTATGAAGAATCGTTATGGTGCTAATGAGCGTAGCCAAAAGCTAAAGTATCACATCCAAACATCTGGGCGTTCTCTTCATGCCCAAGAAATGGACTTTAATGATATACGTACTACGCTACAAGCCCTGATTGCCATTTACGATAACTGCAATTCTTTGCACACCAATGCTTATGATGAAGCCATCACCACACCTACCGAAAATTCAGTGCGCAGGGCAATGGCCATCCAAATGATTATTAATAAAGAATTAGGGTTGGCCAAAAATGAAAACCCGTTGCAGGGTGCTTTTATCATTGAAGAACTGACTGACTTAGTAGAAGAAGCTGTATTGCAGGAATTTGAACGGTTAAGTATACGGGGTGGGGTCCTCGGAGCCATGGAAACACAATATCAACGCGGGAAAATTCAGGATGAGTCGATGTATTATGAGATGCGGAAACATTCTGGAGATTTGCCGATCATTGGAGTTAATACCTTCCTAAATCCAAACGCTTCTGAGGATGATTATGAAATTGAGCTTGCAAGGGCTACAGATGCAGAAAAGCAACAACAAATCGATAATGTGCGTGCCTTCCAGCAAAGACATGCTCAACAGATTCCTGAGGCATTGAAAAAGCTACAGGAGGTTGCATTAACAGGCGGAAATATATTCGCTGAATTGATGGAGTCGGTTAAAGTGGCTTCTCTTGGTCAAATTACAGCAGCATTGTATGAAGTGGGAGGACAATATCGACGCAATATGTAAGATGGATTATACCCCAGCTGGTAACATTTCCTCTGGGGTATTTCTTTTGCTTCATTCGTTTGCCATTTTAAAGACGTCTATTTGTGACAAAAGCCCAAGCAATCCCCACCTTTTTGTAAGCTCTCAGCAAGGCAGCTTGTGAGGAATCGTAGTGTGAAATATAATGTCAGCAAGACATGGGTTACAGATAAGATATGGAGTCGAAAAAAGCTTTTCTTTCCATAGGGTTTGAATCACTTGCATTTTCGGATAAAATAGGGAATACTGTATGATAGCCAAGTTTTGTTTGAAAGGACGTGCCTTGCTTGAGTAAATTACTTCAGCAATATAATGAAGAGAAGTTGCAAGAGATGGCGATGGTTGATATCGCTTATGAAATCCTAAGAGAAACAAATCGCCCTTATAATTTCCGTGAACTTATGAATGAAATTGCTATCTTGCGTAAGCTGACAGAAGAGCAATTGATGGCTGTCATTGCTCAAGTGTATACAGAAGTAAATATTGATGGTCGTTATGTATGTATTGGTGAGAATACATGGGGATTAAAACGTTGGTATGCAACGGAAGCAGTTGAAGAGAGCCAAGAAGGCGGAGTTAAAAAGAAAAAATCTGCTGTTGTTGACGACTTTGAAGACTTCGATATGGAAGACGATGATGTTGCTGAAGTATTTGAAGAGGAAGATGATATCGCCCTGTTTGAAGAGGAAGAGGAAGAATTTGTTGATGAGGACGATGTTGATTCAGAGGAAGACATTGAAGACATCGATGAAGACGAAGAAGATCTAGAAGATGAGGATCTTTTTGAAGATGACGAAGAAACCGAGGAAGAAGACGAAGAAGATCCTGATCTTGATAAGTAAGGATCTATCGACTTTAACGACTTTGTCCTTGACTTTCATTTCAGCCCATTATAAAATACTTTTTGGGCTTCACATGAAGATTTGTCATATATGAAAGAATAACAAACAAAAGCGCCCCTATTCAGCAGAGATGTTGGGATAGGACCCCGCTTTTGTTTTTTCTTTTTGTAGCACCCTACTTAATAACTGTTCATCAAAAATGTTGAAATAAGGGAAAAGAGGGGACGTAGGCAATATGGCGAAGTATATATTTGTTACAGGTGGGGTCGTTTCCTCGCTAGGTAAAGGGATTACAGCTGCTTCACTAGGACGGTTGCTAAAAAACAGAGGATGCAAGGTTACTATTCAAAAATTTGATCCATATATCAATGTTGACCCAGGAACAATGAGTCCATTTCAACATGGTGAGGTTTTTGTAACGGATGATGGTGCAGAAACCGATTTGGATCTTGGTCACTATGAGCGCTTTATTGATATTAACCTAAGCGCTAATTCCAATGTAACAACCGGTAAGATTTATTCTAGTGTTATTAGTAAAGAACGTCGTGGAGATTACTTGGGTGGAACTGTACAAGTTATTCCGCATATCACAAATGAAATTAAAGAGCGAGTATTCCGTGCTGGTCGTGAAACGAATGCAGATGTTGTTATCACGGAAATTGGTGGAACAGTAGGGGACATCGAGAGCTTGCCTTTCCTTGAAGCAATTCGCCAAATCAAGAGTGATGTAGGTGTCTCTAACGTCATGTATATCCACGTAACCTTGATTCCGTACATTCGTGCAGCCGGTGAAATGAAAACAAAGCCAACGCAGCATAGCGTAAAAGAATTACGTAGCTTGGGAATTCAGCCAAATGTGATTGTCACGAGAACAGAACAGCCGCTGTCTCAAGATATGAAGGACAAGCTTGCTCTATTCTGCGATATTGATAAAAATGCTGTAATTGAGTGCCGCGATGCAGATACGTTGTATGAAGTGCCACTAATGCTGCAAGAGCAAGGCTTAGATGATTATGTATGCAAACACTTTGGACTGTCTTGCCCTCAGGCAGATATGACAGAGTGGAGTGTACTTGTTGATAAGGTGAAGAGCTTACAGCATAGAACCCGTATTGCGATTGTAGGTAAATATGTTGAGTTACATGACGCTTATCTGTCAGTAGCTGAAGCACTTTACCATGCAGGGTTTGCTAATGATACCGATATTGAAATCAAATGGGTTAATTCTGAAGAGGTTACAGATGAAAATGTAGCTGAAGTTTTAGGTGATGTTCATGGTATCTTAGTTCCAGGTGGTTTTGGGGATCGTGGGATTGAAGGGAAGATTGCTGCAACTCGCTTCGCACGTGAGAACAAGGTTCCATTCTTTGGAATTTGCTTAGGGATGCAAGTGGCAGTTATTGAATATTCTCGTCATATGCTAAACCTAGCTGGTGCGAACAGCTCAGAAATTGATCCTTCCACTAGCTATCCTGTTATTGATCTATTGCCTGAACAGAAGGATATTGAGGATAAAGGCGGCACTATGCGTCTTGGCCTTGGACCAACTAAAGCAAAAGAAGGAACAATGGCAGCACAAGCGTATGGTAGCACATTGATTTATGAGCGCCACCGCCATCGTTATGAAGTAAATAATGAATACCGCGATCAACTCGAAAAAGCAGGCTTGGTGATTTCTGGTACGACACCAGACGGTAAATTAGTAGAGATGGTTGAGTTAAAGGATCATCCATGGTTCTTAGCTGCGCAGTTCCATCCAGAATTTACTTCTCGTCCGAATCGTCCTCAGCCGTTATTCCGTGAATTCGTGAAAGCTGCTTTGCACTCTCATCAATCATAAATAAAGAATACCAATAGCTTAAAAATAGCCAAAGGCTGTCGAGTTTCTCGACAGTCTTTTTTTGTTACAAGCTAGAAAGCCTGCTGTAGCAAGAGAAGAGCTTCCATCATGACAAAACCGTGAGCAATGTTAAAAGTAACGAAATTTTGGGATTTTATGTAATTTAAAACCTTGCTACAAGCTACTGGAAAAATAAAGATGGAATGTGGCAGGATTTCCGATCTGCAAGGCGTATTTTAGTAATTACAAGCAAAGGAACGAGGGGGAAGTAATATGCAGGACAAGAAGGTACTAGTCGTGGATGACCAGTACGGCATCCGCATCCTACTGTATGAGGTATTGGGTAAGGAAGGATACTGCACTTTCCAGGCGGCTAACGGCAAGCAAGCACTCGAAATCGTCGAAAATGAGTCTCCAGATCTCGTTATTTTAGATATGAAGATTCCCGGAATGGACGGTATAGAAATTTTAAAACACATTAAAAAGATAAACAAAGATATTAAAGTCATCATGATGACCGCGTATGGAGAATTAGATATGATCAAGGAAGCTACACAACTGGGAGCGCTTACTCATTTTACCAAACCTTTTGATATTGATGAGTTACGCTGTGTAGTCAATCAACAATTAGTCAGTTAGTCACAAGTTCTCTGTTAATAAAGGCGTCGTTGTGGTATAATAACCCCGTATTGCAAGTAGTGAAATACAGAGAGTTAGGATTAGGAGGACATACCGAAATGCAATTAGTACCTATGACCGCCTTTATTGAGGACGCAAAGAAAAATAAGTATGCTGTTGGACAATTCAATTTGAACAACCTAGAATTTACGCAGGCAATTACCGAAGCAGCAAAAGAGGAGAAATCCCCTGTAATTTTCGGAGTTTCAGAAGGTGCTATGCGTTATATGGGTATTGAGTATACAGTAGCAATGGCTAAAGCCGCTGCTAAAACTGCTGGCGTACCAATTGCGCTACACTTGGATCATGGTAGCAACTTTGATGTTGTTATGAAATGTATCCAAGCTGGATTCTCTTCTGTTATGTTCGATGGTTCCCACCATTCCTTCGAAGATAACATCCGTTTGACTAAACAAGTTGTAGAAGCTGCCCACGCTGTAGGCGTATCTGTTGAGGGTGAGCTAGGTACAATTGGCGGAGTAGAAGACGATCTACAAGTAGCTGAAGAAGATGCTAGCTTGGCAAAACCAGAAGAAGCAATTCGTTTCTGGGAAGAGACTAAAGTTGACTACCTAGCTATTGCTGTAGGTACTGCTCATGGTATGTACAAAGGTGAACCAAAAATCCATTTCGATATTATCGAAGAAGTAGTGAAAAACATTGGTGCTCCAATTGTATTGCACGGTGGATCTGGTGTACCAGACGAAGCGATCCGTCAAGCTATCTTGAGCGGTGCTGGTAAAATCAACGTAAACACTGAAAACCAAGTGGCTTGCACAGCTGCAATTCGTAAAGTGCTAGCTGAAAAACCTAACGAAATCGATCCTCGTAAATACATGGGTCCTGCTCGTGAGGCAATCAAGCAAACTGTTATCGAGAAAATTCGTTTGTTCGGAAGTAATAACCGCGTCTAATTCAGGAGGGTACCCATGCGTTTCTTCATAGACACAGCGAATGTTGATGAAATTCGAGAGATTCATGAGTGGGGAGTCGTATCCGGCGTAACCACCAATCCGTCTCTAGTAGCTAAAGAAGGCCGCGATTTCATCGAAACATTAAAAGAGATTCTTGATATTGTAGATGGTCCTATCAGTGCAGAGGTTATTAGCATTGATGCAAAAGGTATGATCGAAGAAGGGGAAAAGCTGGCTAGTCTATCAAAAAACATCGTCATTAAGGTGCCGATGACAGAAGAAGGACTTAAAGCTGTAAAGATTTTCTCAAAACGCAAAATTAAAACCAATGTAACATTAGTTTTTAACGCGAACCAAGCATTGATGGCTGCAAGAGCAGGAGCTACTTATGTGTCTCCGTTCCTTGGCAGACTGGATGATATTGGTTACGACGGCATGCAACTCATCGCAGACATCACAGAAATCTTTGCTGTCCATGACATAGAAACGGAAATTATTGCAGCAAGTATTCGTCACCCTCTACATGTGACGGAGGCTGCAAAGCTTGGGGCGGATATTGCCACCATTCCTCATAAAGTATTTAAACAACTCTTGCAGCATCCCTTAACAAGCAGCGGAATTGAGAAATTCCTTGCCGATTGGGAAAGTATGCAAAAGTAACTAAACCGAAGAGCACCTTTTCCAGTGGAGAAGGTGCTTCTTTACCGTAATGACCTCTTTCATCCTCGTTTTCTCTTTTTGCCCATTAAATTTTAATAATCATAAGGTTGATTACAGACTGTAAAGCATGAAAGACTAGACTAACTGCAATAGAGGGTATATTCTGAATAGGTGCAAGAACATCATTTAGGGAGATTAAATGTATGGATAAATTGCTAATACAGGGTGGAGTCCCACTGTGTGGAAAAGTAGGGATTAGCGGTGCGAAGAATAGTGCTGTGGCATTAATTCCGGCTGCGATTCTCGCTGATGGACCAGTTGTCATTGAGAATTTACCGCATATTGAGGATGTGGAAGTATATGTAGAGCTCCTCCGGGAGATGGGCGCAGATGTTTTGTTTGAGGACGATTGGATAGAAATTGATGGACGTCCTATTAGAGAAACATTCATGCCTAATGGTAAGGTAAAAAAATTACGTGCTTCCTATTACTTATGGGGCGCACTACTAGGCAAGTTTAAGGAAGCCCAAATTGGATTGCCTGGTGGCTGTGATTTAGGACCAAGACCGGTTGATTTGCATATAAAAGGCTTTGAAGCCCTTGGTGCAGTTGTTGAAAATCGAAAAGGTGTTATGATTATTCGTGCGGAGAGGTTGAAGGGCGCACGTATTTATATGGATGTAGTAAGTGTAGGCGCTACCATTAATATCATGCTGGCAGCGGTTTATGCGGAAGGAATCACAACAATTGAAAACGCTGCACATGAGCCAGAGATCGTGGATGTCGCCACATTGTTAAACAATATGGGTGCTAAGATTTCTGGCGCGGGAACAGATGTAATTCGTATTCAAGGTGTAGACAAATTGCGCGGTTGCCGACATACTATAATACCAGACCGTATCGAAGCAGGAACATATATGATTGCTGCTGCTGCAACCGGTGGAGATGTGACGTTAGAAAATGTTATATCGAAGCATATGGAGCCCGTTACAGCCAAGCTTCGTGAAATAGGAGTGGAAATAATCGAAGGTGACGATACAATCCGGGTTATCGGACATAAAAACTATCGTGCAGTCGACATTAAAACTAGTCCATATCCTGGATTTCCTACTGACTTACAACAACCTATGACCACACTGTTAACACAATCAAAAGGAACAAGTATTGTCACTGATAATATATATAGTGCTAGGTTCCGTCATGCCGATGAATTAAGACGTATGGGAGCAACGCTAAAGATTGAAGGGCGATCCGCTGTTCTGGAGGGACCTTCTACATTACTGGGGGCAAAAGTAGTAGCTTCTGATTTGCGCGCAGGAGCCGCTTTAGTGATAGCAGGCTTACTTGCACAAGGAACGACAGAAGTTGAGGGACTTGAACATATTGATAGAGGTTATGAAAATCTGGTACAGAAACTTCAAAATCTTGGCGCCAGAGTTACGCGAGAAAAGCTGTATAAAGCCGAACAAAAATGAGGAGGACAATCGAGATGGAGCGCAGTCTCACACTTGAATTGGTTCGTGTAACGGAAGCGGCGGCCTTGGCTTCCGCAAGATGGATGGGGACAGGTAAAAAGGATGAAGCAGATGGGGCAGCAACACAAGCGATGCGATCTGAATTTGAGAATATACCTATGGATGGTGTTGTAGTAATTGGGGAAGGCGAAATGGATGAAGCGCCTATGCTCTACATTGGTGAGAGATTAGGGCAGGGTGTGGCGCCTTTCGTAGATGTTGCAGTCGATCCGCTTGAGGGGACGAACATTGTAGCTAAAGGTACATGGAATGCTATCTCTGTCATTGCGATTGCCGATAGAGGGAATTTGTTGCATGCGCCTGACATGTACATGGAAAAAATTGCAGTAGGCCCCAATGCGGTAGGGAAAGTAGACATTGATGCGCCAATACGTGATAATTTAAAAGCTGTTGCTCTAGCAAATGGAAAAGATATGAGCGATTTAGTCGCCTGTGTGCTGGATAGGGATCGGCATAGTCGCATTATTGAAGAGATTCGTGCAGCCGGAGCCCGTATAAAATTAATTCCAGATGGAGACGTAGCGGCAGCAATTAATACTGCCTTTCCTGATACAGGTGTGGATATTCTATTTGGATCAGGTGGAGCTCCTGAAGGGGTTTTAGCAGCCGTAGCTCTAAAGTGTTTAGGTGGAGAAATTCAGGGCAAATTATTGCCTCAAAATGATGAAGAACTGCAACGATGTTTGAAGATGGGTCTGACCAACCCACACCAGGTTTTGCATATGGATCAGTTGGTTAAAGGAGACGATGCCATTTTTGCAGCTACGGGTGTTACGGATGGAGAATTGCTGAAAGGCGTTCGTTTTCAGGGAACGAGAGCGACAACACATTCTGTGGTAATGAGGGCCAAAACAGGAACGATTCGTTTCATTGAAGGTAACCACCGCTTAGAAAAGAAACCTGGGTTAGTATTATAGGTAATTTTTAGGAAATAATAATAGTAGAAAGTGCAAAGAGTGGTGGAATAATACGTGCTTTTATCAGAATTAGAAGAAAAGAAATTAACCGATTTGTATAAGTTGGCAAAAGACTTTCAAATTCCTTATTACTCACAACTTAAGAAGAAAGAACTAATTTTTGCCATATTACGAGCTCAGGCTGAGCGAGATGGACTTATGTTTATGGAAGGCGTGTTGGAAATTTTACCGGAAGGGTTTGGTTTCCTTCGCCCTATCAATTATTTACCTAGCCCCGAAGATATTTATATTTCCCAGTCCCAAATTCGACGTTTTGATCTAAGGAATGGAGATTTAGTATCAGGAAAAGCGAGAGCGCCGAAGGAAACAGAGCGTTACTTCGGATTATTGCAAGTAGAAGCTGTTAACGGTCAGGACCCTGAGATGGCATCCGAAAGACTACATTTCCCCGCCTTAACACCGCTGTATCCTCAAGAAAAACTTGCGTTGGAAACGTCACCTACTAAGCTTTCTGTTCGGTTGATGGATATGATAGCACCTGTTGGCCTTGGACAGCGCGGATTGATTGTAGCGCCTCCTAAGGCTGGTAAAACTATGCTACTAAAAGAAATCGCCAATAGCATTTCTGCTAATAATCCAGATATTCATCTATTTGTTTTGCTTATTGATGAGCGTCCAGAGGAAGTAACAGATATGCAACGCTCTGTTAAAGGCGAGGTTATTGCTTCTACCTTTGACGAGGTGCCGGAGAACCACATTAAAGTTGCAGAGTTGGTTTTGGAACGAGCAAAACGCTTAGTAGAACATAAGAAGGATGTTGTCATTCTCTTAGATTCCATTACCCGTTTGGCCCGTGCTTATAATCTGGTTATTCCGCCAAGTGGTCGTACGCTGTCAGGGGGTATTGATCCTGCTGCCTTCCATCGTCCGAAAAGATTCTTTGGTTCCGCTCGAAATGTTGAAGAGGGTGGTAGCTTAACTATTTTGGCTACGGCTTTGGTTGAGACGGGATCTCGTATGGACGATGTTATTTATGAAGAATTTAAAGGGACAGGCAATATGGAGCTACATTTGGATCGTAAATTGGCAGAGCGCCGGATATTCCCAGCTATCGATATTAGACGATCTGGTACACGCCGAGAGGAAATGCTTTTGTCCAAAGAAGAATTGGATAAGTTGTGGGTAATTCGTAAGAACATGAACGAAAGTCATGATTTTGTGGAAACGTTCTTGAAAAAATTAGGTGATTCTAAAACCAACGAGGAATTCTTGCAAGGTCTTGATAGCATCAACCCTGCAAAGACATCAAAGGGAAAAACATATACAACATCGACGACGGCGGGTTAATCCCCCGTCATTTTTTTTAGATTGGCGCATAGGATAGTCATATGCACATGAGGGGAGGTTACCCGGATGGATGCCAATCACCCAACACTTATGACGGAGTGGAAAAGTAGTGGAGAAGCAAAACAGGCTGTCGTGGAGCAGGCCTTGTTTGAGGTGTTTAATCCGTACTCGTCAATTGATATCAATCATAAAGTATCCAAAAGCAAGCGTGCTATCGCTTCGTACACCGTTCAAAAAGGGGACACGCTCTCACGTATATCAGAACAATTTGGGATTACGTTACAACAATTGATCCAGGATAATAAACTGAGGAATCCTAATATGGTGGGAATTGGGATGAAGCTAGTGATCAATACCAAAGAGATGACCCACACGGTAGAGGCTGGAGAGTCGTTAGAGCTCATTGCCCGCAGATATCAGGTATCCAAAGATGAAATTATAAATCACAATCGCTTGCTCAAGGCAATTCCAGATTGTCTGTATCAGGGACAACGCTTAACGATCCCAGTAGAAGCTAGTGGATCTGCATTAGCAGGAACTGTTGATATGCGAAGACAAATGGCACAGGTAGCTAGTAGAAGCGTAAATCTAAACCGTGTAATGGAGTGGCCAATTCCAGCACCGACTGTAACAAGCGATTTTGGATCACGATGGGGCAAAATGCATAAAGGTGTTGATTTATGGAATGAACGGCGAGGCAATACACCTATTATGGCAGCAAAAGAGGGATTCGTAGCAGAGGCTGGGGCAATTCGTAGCGGATACGGACGAATGGTAGTGTTGGATCATGGGAATGGACTGCAAACCTTTTATGCGCACATGCGCAAGATTAATGTTGTAGCCGGGCAGTATGTGCATCAAGGTGATGTGCTTGGCTTTATGGGCAAAACAGGAGATTCTACTGACTACCATCTTCATTTTGAAGTAAGACAGGACGACATTCCGCTTAATCCCATGCGCTATTTACGGAAGTAGTCTCCACGTTTACAATGCTCTCTCAATACGCTACAATTGTCTCCAGCAGAAAAGAGAGGCGGATGTAATTCATGTATTTGGTGTATGCGGATAAAAAAGGCCAGGTGTATGACCATCAAGCTGTTCTGGCGATTGCCAGAAACGGTGACATCCTGACGGAAATCCTTGAGGAAGAATTGATTCCTCTGCCAGAGGGCTCAACATTGGTTAGTTTGCCAGAAACGGTTCCAGTGGGTATGGATGAGGACACGGGTGAAATGATTAAGCTGGATGGTTATACTGCGGTAGGAGCGTTGATCCCGCAAGGTTTTACACGCTTATTACTTCCTGGTTACATCAAAACGAACAAAGAGAGTAAGTTTCCTCTATTTGGTTACACGGCGGTCGTATGGAAAGATGATGCTTTTTGGGTGGCTGCCCGAAAAAGTGATGAACCACATAATTGGAACCCAGATCATTTTCCGATGGAAGAGCTACGCGGTAAAGTGGATGCTACTCTGAAGCAATTTCCGGAAAATAGAATTTTACAGCACTTATCTCACTGTGCTCTAGAATATGAGTGTTTGACTGCGTCCAACAACTTTTTCCATCGTTGGGAAGGCAGCTTACCCGTATCTAAAACCTGTAATGCTGGTTGCTACGGCTGTATTTCGGAGCAACCTGATGACAGTGGCTTCCCTTCTCCTCAGACCCGTATGAATTTCAGGCCAACGGAGGACGAGCTAGTAGAGGTAATGCTGCATCACCTGCAAACCCCAGACAGCATCATTAGTTTTGGACAAGGGTGCGAAGGGGAGCCCTCTACTATGGCGTCGATTATTATTCCGGCAATGCGACGCGTTCGTGAGCGTACGAACATGGGCTACATCAATATTAATACAAATGCTGGATTAACCGATCATATTAGAGGAATTGTTGATGCAGGTCTTGATCTTATGCGAATTAGTACCATCAGTGCAATTGAGGAGCATTACAACGCTTATTACCGACCGCGTGGCTACTCGCTTGAAAATATAGCACGCTCTGCTGAGTACGCAGCAAGCCAAGGTGTATACACATCCATTAACTATCTGTGCTTCCCAGGTGTATTTGATAGGGAAGAAGAGATGGAAGCAATGATCGAATTTATCAAGCGAACAGGTATTAAGTTAATTCAATTGCGTAATCTAAATATTGATCCAGAAAGCTATTTAGCTATGATTCCAAAAGCCCAAGGGGAAATATTTGGTATGAAGCAGGCGATTGAAATCTATCAGCAGGAATTACCTGATGTGGTGATTGGATCATTTACGCATGTCCCGCCTGAGAACCAGCGCAGGCAGAAAAAGTAGGAATTAGACTTTTCCTTCCAATCAAGTTAGGATGGTTGCAATAGAAACATAGACGTGATACTATTCACTTATGTGTTTATATAACTCTGATTCGGCAAACGATTCAGGGCGGAAAGAGGTGCATAGAGATGAAACCAGGTATTCATCCAAACTACAAAATGGTTAAAGTAACTTGCGCATGTGGCAATGAGTTCGAATCCGGCTCTGTAAAAGATGTCCTTCGCGTAGAAGTTTGCTCCGCTTGCCATCCGTTTTACACTGGTAAACAAAAGTTTATCGATGCTGGCGGCCGTGTAGATCGTTTCAAACGCAAATACAATCTTTCCTAATTATAGGAAAAAGGCAAAGACCAGGTGGAAAGTATTCTACCTGGTCTTGTTGTTGTTATCGAGCTTTTATTCACGAGAGGAGCTTGTGTGACTTTCGAGGTTGATTTTAATATATTGGGTGACTCTCCATTGGCGTTCCTCCCATAAAGTGATATGATGTTACAGTTGCTTGGAACGGAAGTAAAAAAAGAATGGCGACAGAGGGAGAATGCGGAGTGGCTCAATTGTATTTTCGATATGGTGCAATGAACGCATCCAAATCTATTCAATTGCTTACAGTAGCACATAACTATGAACAATCCGGCAAGAAGGTAATGGTATTCACGCCGGAAATTGATGACCGTTATGGTATAGGGATGGTAGCGTCCAGAGTCGGGATTTCACGAGAGGCATTTCCGATTCAGAATACCACTGATCTGTATCGGGTTGTGAAGGACGAGCAAGAGAAGCCTCACTGTGTGCTAGTAGACGAGGGGCAGTTTTTAGCGGAAGAACACGTTAGACAGCTTGCGAGAATTGTGGATGAATTAAATATCCCTGTAATCGTGTATGGACTGCTAAAAGACTTTAAAAATCAATTATTTGCTGGTAGTCAGGCTTTGCTCTGTGAAGCCGATAAGATTGAGGAAATTAAAACGGTCTGTGTTTTCTGTAATAAAAAGGCGACACATATTTTGAAATTCCAGCAAGGTAAACCAGTATACACAGGGGAAACCATTCAAATAGGTGGAGAGGAAACCTATAGTAGCGTCTGCCGTAGACACTACTATCAGCCGCCTGGAATTCCTAAAACCTTGTCTGTTGACTCCGATAATGGTAAGTAACAATAAATGATAGGAGAGCTATCTCTTTTTTTGCATGGGTGTGAGAGTGCTTGCACACACTAGGCAAAGCGGGAGGTGGCTTTTTTGATGCAAAACAACAAAAATGGGACGAGCCTATTCTTAAGTAAAATCTTACTTACTGTCACTTTAGGGATGATAATAGGCGGGTGTGCTTCAAGTACTCAGCCTAAGGTACAGCAGCAGGAACAAAAGCAAGCGATTCATCAAGCGATGCGACAGCAGCAGAAGCTGCAGCGCGTTCCCAAGGAGCAAAAGCCTTATAAGGCTATGGGCGAACAAAAGGCAACTCCTCAGTTGCTTAAGGAAATGGAACAAGAAGCGAAGAAGGTTCAAGGTGTAGAAAATGCGCGTGTCTCGATCCGCGAAAAAGACGTGTATGTCACGCTTGATCTTAAGCCGAAAGTAACAGCAGCAGAAGCTCGAAAGATTGAGCATCATGTCATAGATGCCCTTCATAAAAAGAGCAAACGCTACGATTTTCATGTCACTTCCTACGATGGGCATCATTCATAGGAAAGGGGAAAAACTCGGTATGTAAGCCGAGTTTTTCTTTCTGTGATGCATATAATGGATAGGTAAATCCTTTGACTTTCAAAGCGAAATCTACTATACTTTTGATGTTATGCATTGATTTATAGCTTATATACAAAAAGCTTACAGGAAATTGGGAAAAATGGGGTGAGAAGCTATGTTTAAACGCCTATCTGCTGTTGAAGAGCGTTACGAAGAAGTTACAAACCTTTTGTGTGACCCCGACGTAATTAGTGATACAAAAAAGCTACGTGAACTCTCCAAAGAACAATCCTCTTTGGAAGATATGGTCACCGCGTACCGTGAATATAAATCTGTTCTTACTCAACTTGACGATTCTAAGGCTATGTTTGAAGAGAAATTGGACGATGAGATGCGTGAAATGGTTAAAATGGAAATCGCTGAGCTGTCCAAAAGTAAGGAAGAGCTGGAGAATCGTCTGAAAATCTTACTACTGCCAAAAGACCCGAATGATGATAAAAACGTTATCGTTGAAATTCGTGGTGCGGCAGGTGGAGATGAAGCGGCTTTATTTGCTTCAAGCTTATACCGAATGTACACTCGTTTTGCAGAGCGTCATGGCTTTAAAATTGACGTGATGGAAGCGAATGAAACTGATATTGGTGGCTTTAAAGAAATCGTGTTTGCTGTAAACGGTAGAGGTGCTTACAGCAAGCTTAAATTTGAGAGCGGCGCACATCGTGTACAACGCATACCGTCTACAGAGTCTGGCGGTCGTATTCATACGTCCACAGCTACCGTTCTGGTATTACCTGAGGTTGAAGAAGTAGACGTAGAAATTAGTGATAAAGATATCCGTATTGACACGTTCTGTTCTAGCGGTGCGGGTGGACAGTCTGTTAATACTACCAAGTCAGCGGTGCGTGTTACTCACTTACCGACTGGTATCATGGTATCTTGTCAGGATGAGAAGTCTCAGCATTCCAATAAGGACAAAGCATTAAAAATTCTCCGTGCTCGTTTGTCTGATTTCTACCGTCAACAAGCGAACGCTGAAATTGATGCGAACCGTAAATCCTTAGTAGGTACTGGTGACCGCAGTGAGCGTATTCGTACCTATAACTTCCCGCAAAGTCGCGTAACGGATCACCGCATTGGTTTGACGCTTCATCGTCTGGAAGGTATCCTCGATGGAGATATGGATGAAATTATTGATAATCTCATTATGCACGAGCAAACGGAGCTAATGAAAAACGATGCCAGCGCATAAGATGGATTCGATAAATAATGTAAGAGAAGCCCTGCTTTGGGCTTCTTCCTTTTTAGAAGAAGCCGGAACAAAGGACCCGCGGTTTGAAGCTGAATTAATGATTCGTCATGTACTCAAGATGAATCGGGCGAGCTTCTTAGCATCTATGCCTGATCCGATTAAAGAGGAAGAGATAGCTTCTATTCGAATGTTACTTAAGCGAAGAGCTGCTCATGAACCGATTCAGTACATCTTGGGGGAACAAAATTTTTATGGACGTGATTTTATTGTAGCTCCAGGTGTATTGATTCCGCGTCCAGAAACAGAATTGTTAATAGAACAGGTTCTCTTGCATTCCCAACGAATTTGGAGTGCAGAACAGCCCTTATCTGTTGTAGATTTTGGGACGGGAAGTGGAGCAATTACGTTAACGCTGGCAGCGGAGAAGCCGAATTGGCAACTAACGACTGTGGATATTTCTTTGGATGCGATTGCGATTGCCAAGCAAAATGCTGAGCGATTAGATGTGGAAAAAAGAGTTCGTTTTATACAAGGGGATTTAGTTGAGCCAATCCTGGAAACAGGTGAGCGTGTGGATATCATCGTATCTAACCCGCCCTATATTCCAAGTACGGATGTAGACGAATTGGACAGGGAAGTTCTTGGCTATGAACCGCGTTTAGCTCTTGATGGTGGAGCGGACGGCTATATTTTCTATCGCAGAATATGTGAAGCATTACCGCAATTGCTGGCACCGACAGGACTGGTTGCTTTTGAAGTAGGGATATATCAGGCGAATACGGTAGCTCAACTGATGAAGGAATCAGGCGCCGTTGACGAAGTATTCATTTATCCTGATTTGGCAGGTATTGATCGGATAATTGTCGGCTATCGACTACACAATTAAAAATAGTTTATAGAACCGGGTTTATCATAGGCTCTTTGTGTCCATACTGTTTACTAGAGAAACAGTACATGAGGGGAGAGTTGGTTATGATGAAACGGTTCTTTTTTATCTTATTTGGCTTAATGATCGCGTTAATGAGCTGGGAAGGACAACTGGCATCGGCAAATATACATAACAATGGTCCGATTCCACAAGAATCTATTCGGCTGCGTATATTGGCAAATAGCGATTCCGTCGAGGATCAATGGCTAAAACGTGAAGTGCGTGATGCGATTATTGCTGAAATGAACAAATGGATAAAAGAGATTCATAGCTATGACCAAGCTCGTCTACTTGTAGCTGATCATATGAACAAGATTAAAAAAGTTGTGGATAAAACAATTGCTGATCGAGGCTATTCCTATCCGGCAGAAGTATATTTTGGCCGAGTTGAATTTCCTACCAAGCAATACGGTTCCTATATTTATCCTGCGGGTGATTATGAAGCTCTGCGTGTACGCATTGGGAAAGCAGAAGGACAAAATTGGTGGTGTGTCTTATTTCCTCCGCTATGCTTTATTGATTTATCGAATGGGGACGGAATTGCGAAAAGGGAAGAAACTGTGGATAACTTTTCAGGTGCTGTGGAAGAAGCGGTACAAGTGGAAGAATCTGAACACGATACAGTGGGAAATAAAGACTTGCAACTGCAATTTGATAAAGAATATTCTGATTATTACAACAAAAAAGATGCAGGTATTGGACAGAAGGAAATGACGGAGAATATTGATATACCAGCTATTTCACCTAATAAACAAGCTTCTAACGTCGAAGTGCGCTCCTTTCTATGGGACAAACTTCGCTCCTGGTTTTAAACCGGGAAATAACATTGCTCCCCCTCAAGCCTGTCTTATGCGGATAGGCTTTTTTTAATAGAAAAGTCACAAAAATCTATAGTTTTATCCACAGGTTACCCACAGCCTGTTGAAAACTTTTTTTGAAAAACATATACTATGGAAGCGAAGCGAGCACGAATAACGAATAAGAAAGGGTTTATCGGATGGAACAGAATATACTGACAAAGGTTTGGGTTGTGGATAAGAATGTGGAAGAACAAAAAAGTTGTGCACATCTTGTGGATGCAGCAAAACTTGTCGAATCAGGAGAGCTTGTTGCGTTTCCTACCGAAACGGTTTATGGGCTAGGGGCGAACGCTTTATCTGATGAGGCTGTGGAAAAAATCTTCGTTGCTAAGGGTAGACCGAGTGATAATCCACTGATCGTCCATATTGGTGAAAAATCACAACTAGACACTGTGGCCACTGACATCCCTGTAAAAGCAAGACAGTTGATGGAGGCATTTTGGCCAGGTCCACTTACAATGTTTCTACCCAAGAAAGCAGGAATCGCCTCCAAAGTAACGGCTGGATTATCTACAGTGGGAGTACGCATGCCTGATCATCCTGTTGCGTTGGAATTGATTAAACAGGCACACGTTCCAATAGCAGCACCAAGTGCAAACCGCTCTGGACGTCCAAGCCCTACTACAGCTCAGCATGTCCTAGAGGATTTAGCTGGAAGAATCTCAGGGATTGTAGACGGAGGAAGCACAGGTGTAGGTGTGGAATCTACGACAATAGACATGACAGTGGAACCGCCGATGATTCATCGACCAGGTGGTATTACTGTGGAGCAAATTGAGCGTGTAATCGGAGAGGTGGCAATTGATCCGGCTTTCTTAACGGAGGAAAAGGAACAACCAATCTCGCCTGGAATGAAATATAAGCATTATGCCCCTAAAGGAGATTTATGGTTAGTATCTGGTCAAGAGGATAAAGTAAGAGCAAAAATGCTGGAGCTTTTAACAGAAGCAAAAGAACAAGGATTAACAACAGGAGTAATGGTACCTAGAGAACATCTGAAGCACTGGGATAATCATGCTCTAGTAGATGTAACGCTTCAATGTGGTTCATTGGCATCATTGGAGGAAGTAGCTCAGGATTTGTATACGGACTTACGCCGATTTGATGAGGAGCAGATTCAGTTTATTTTAGCGGAAACGTATCCACGTGAGGGTCTTGGGCTCGCTGTAATGAATCGTTTAGAAAAAGCAGCATCTCATCGAATGATAAAGGCCTAAACATCTAAAGGAACAACCTGTTATAGAAAAAGAATGTTTACCCCCCTGTCCGCATAAGGTGAAAAAGACAGGGGGGAAGAGTGTGGACGCTACAGTATTTCTTTGGGGACAATTTCTAACATTACTACTAATTGCGATTGCGTTGGGGATGGATGCGTTCTCACTGGGTATTGGGCTTGGTATGGTAGGTCTACGGTTGCGCAAAATTGTGAACATCAGCATTATGATTGGGTGTTTTCATGTTGCTATGCCTCTATTAGGCATTGCAATCGGCTCCTATCTCTCTGATATAGTAGGAGATATCGCTATTTTCATTGGAGGCAGTATCTTGATTCTCCTTGGCGTTCATATGTTATGGAGCGTCTTTTTTGGAGAAAATGAGGGGAGTATAGTGAAAACATCAGGTCTTGGACTGATTTTATTTGCTATTAGTGTTAGTCTGGATGCCCTATCAGTTGGCTTCTCACTTGGTTTGATGACAGTGAACAAATGGCTGGCAGTTAGCATGTTTGGTATCGTTGGAGGGATGATGTCTTGTGCTGGGTTACTGCTGGGGAGAAGCGTTGGAGGCTGGATGGGTGAATATAGTGAAATTATTGGCGGTGTTATCCTGCTGATTTTTGGTTTAAAATTTATTTTGTAAGTAGTGTGGACAGAAAGGGGCACCAGAACATGCGAATTTTATTTGTTTGTACGGGCAATACTTGCAGAAGTCCCATGGCAGAAGTTCTTTTCCGTGAACAAGTAAAGGATTTACAAATGGAAATTGCCTCAGCGGGAGTTGCTGTGTTTGAGGGGCAGCCTGCTTCCTTGCATGCCCAACAGGTGCTAGGGGAAAAGGGACTAGCGCATGAGCATGCTTCGAAACAGATAACAAATGACCAAATAAATCAGGCTGACCTTATCATTACGATGACTCAAGGGCATAAAATAGCAATTTTGAGTCATTTTCCTGAAGCGACGGCAAAGGTATACTCATTAAAAGAGTATGCGTATGGAGAGCAAGGCGATATTACAGATCCTTACGGTGGAAGCTTAGAGATATATCGGGCTACAGCGCAGGAATTAGAAAAGGATCTACAAGCCGTGCGCGAAAAACTACTGAAGATCGTAAACGAAAAGAATAACGAGTATCGTCAGGATATGGAATGAGTGAAAAAGGTGCTGGAACATTCCCAGGACCTTATTTATTTAAAACACGAACGATTAATTTATTTTGTTGATTAATGTTTGTGTTTTGTTGGTAAAACAAGCTTTTCGTAGTTTCCATACTGTATTTCGTTAGGATAATCATGTATAATACATCATATGACGACAAAAGTGAGGGATTGCACAATGAAAGTAGCATTAGCAGCCGATCACGGCGGAGTACATCTAAAAGAAGAGATCAAAAAGCTTTTAACATCCATGCAGATTGCGTTCGAAGATTTTGGTTGTAATTGCGAGACCTCTGTTGATTACCCAGACTATGCCTTGCCTGTTGCGGAAAAAGTAGCTTCTGGAGAGTTTGACAGAGGTATTTTAGTATGTGGGACAGGTATTGGGATGTCCATTGCGGCTAATAAGGTACGTGGAATTCGTTGTGCATTAGTTCATGATACATTCTCTGCCAAAGCAACTCGTGAGCATAATGATACGAATATGCTAGCGATGGGAGAGCGAGTAATTGGACCTGGCCTAGCTCTTGATATTGTGAAAATTTGGCTAGGAACTGATTTTGAAGGTGGCCGTCATGAGAATCGCGTTAAGAAAGTGATGGATATTGAGGCCAAATATTCGGGAGTGAAGTAAAGTGGAAATTGCTCGTCTCAAGCAAGAGATCAGGGACTGTGTACTGGAATTAGGTAAGGTAGCAAAGCTGCGTGCTGACCAGCTTCTGGTGATCGGTTGCAGTACGAGCGAGGTGATTGGTCAGCATATTGGTAAAGCAGGTAGCCAAGAAGTAGCTGGCGCTATCTGGAAGGGGATTGAAGAAGCTCGGCAACAAACAGGCTTTCAGCTTGCTTTTCAATGCTGTGAGCATTTAAATCGTGCCCTTGTTGTAGAACGTTCTATTTTAAGACAATATGGACTTGAAGAAGTAAGTGTTATTCCGGTACCGCGTGCAGGAGGATCTATGGCAGCCTATGCCTATCAGCATATGCAAATGCCGGCTGTGGTAGAGCATATAAAAGCAGATGCTGGCCTTGATATTGGAGATACCTTTATCGGCATGCATCTAAAGCACGTGGTAGTTCCAGTTAGACTTAGTCGTAAACAAATAGGAGAGGCTCATCTTACAGCAGCCTATACACGACCAAAAATGATTGGCGGAGCACGAGCGGTTTATGAACGTATTGATCAATTAACTTGTACTTAGAGAAAAGCAACTTGGGTTGATATACAATGGTGAACGAAATAGAAGTGCAGATTACCAGGGAGGGATAAGATGATGTTCGATATCTTAAAAGAAAAAGATCCACAAATTACAGAAGCTATTCGTTTGGAATTAGGTCGCCAGCGTGACAAGATTGAGCTAATTGCATCAGAAAACTTTGTTAGTCGTACTGTAATGGAAGCGATGGGGACTGTACTTACTAACAAGTATGCGGAAGGTTATCCGGGTCGCCGCTATTACGGTGGTTGTGAATATGTGGATATTGCAGAAAACATCGCACGTGATCGCGTCAAGGAAATTTTCGGTGCAGAACATGCCAACGTACAGCCGCATTCTGGCGCTCAAGCTAACATGGCGGTTTACTTTACCATTCTACAGCCAGGAGATACTGTATTGGGCATGAACTTATCCCATGGCGGTCATTTAACCCATGGTAGTAGCGTTAACTTCTCAGGTACTCTCTATAATTTTGTTGAATATGGTGTGGATGAAGAGACGCATCTGATTAACTATGAGATCGTTCGAGAAAAAGCATTAGAACACAAACCAAAATTGATTGTAGCTGGTGCAAGTGCGTATCCGCGTGAGATTGATTTTGCTAAGTTCCGTGAAATTGCGGATGAGATTGGAGCTTATCTCATGGTTGATATGGCGCATATCGCTGGCCTTGTCGCAGCAGGCTTACATCAAAATCCAGTACCGCATGCTCATTTTGTTACATCCACTACACATAAAACATTACGCGGTCCGCGCGGTGGCTTAATTCTTTGCAAGGAAGAGTTTGCCAAAGCAATCGACAAATCTGTATTCCCAGGAATACAGGGTGGACCATTGATGCATGTCATTGCGGCAAAGGCGGTAGCCTTCGGTGAAGCGCTACAACCAGAATTCAAAGAATACTCCCAGCGTGTAGTCAACAATGCTCGTGCTTTTGCTGCGGCACTACAGGCGGAAGGATTACAGCTAGTGTCTGGTGGTACGGATAATCATCTGGTATTAGTAGACGTACGAAATCTAGAGCTTACAGGTAAGGTGGCAGAGCATCTTCTTGATGAAGTAGGTATTACGACAAACAAAAATACAATCCCATTTGATCCAGCTAGCCCGTTTGTAACAAGCGGTGTACGCATGGGTACGCCAGCGGTTACTAGTCGTGGATTTGATGAGGAGGCAATGAAGGAAGTAGCTGGCATCATTGCTTTGACCCTGAAGAATCCAGAGGATCAAGCTAAGCATGCAGAAGCTCGTGAACGTGTTGCCGCATTAAACAAGAAGTTCCCGCTGTATGAAGGATTGTCTATCTAATCTTTCAGAAACTATTTTTAAACAACCATAAATAATAAACAGGTCCACCTGCCTTACGAGGAGAGGGCCTGTTTTTCTGTGTGTTTCTTCCTATTTATATTTCAATATAGGCGGGGGAAAACTAGCGGGAGAAGCAAACGCACGACATTGATATCAGATATAAGTCAATATTTTCAGGCAAATTGACGTGATAGCTTTGCTCCTTTATGATAAGAAAAGCTTATTTCAAGGAGCCATGGGCTTCGTGTACATAATGGATTTGCTAATAATGAAACGGAGGTACCAACATGAGCCGTGTATATGTATTTGACCATCCTTTGATTCAGCATAAGTTGACGTTTATTCGTGATAAAAATACAGGAACAAAAGAATTTCGCGAGTTGGTAGATGAAGTAGCAACTCTTATGGCGTATGAGATTACCAGAGATATGCCTTTAGAAGAGGTAGAAATCCAAACACCAGTAGCAACTTGTAAATCCAATGTAATTGCAGGTAAAAAAGTAGGGCTAGTACCGATTTTGCGTGCTGGATTAGGCATGGTTGACGGTGTACTGAAATTAATTCCTGCTGCAAAAGTAGGGCATGTAGGGCTGTATCGTGATCCGGAAACATTGCAACCGGTAGAATACTATGTAAAATTACCATCCGATGTTGCTGAGCGTGAGTTGATTGTTATTGACCCTATGCTAGCAACAGGGGGTTCGGCAGTTGCTGCTATTGAAGCTCTGAAAAAACGTGGTGCTAAGAACCTTAAATTAATGTGTTTAATCGCTGCTCCCGAAGGAATTAAGGTCATCCAAGACGAACACCCAGATGTAGATATCTTCGTAGCGAAAGTAGATGAATATCTGGACGATCATGGCTATATTATTCCTGGACTAGGAGATGCCGGAGATCGTTTATACGGAACGAAATAGGGGGTGTCTTGCTGATGAAAAAGATAAAAGTAATGACGGTATTCGGGACAAGACCGGAGGCTATCAAGATGGCTCCGCTTGTTCACGAGTTAAAAAAACATAAAGAACAGATTGAATCTATCGTATGCGTGACAGCACAACATCGACAAATGTTGGATCAGGTTCTGGAAATTTTCCAGATCACGCCTGACATGGATTTAAATATTATGAAGGATCGTCAGACTTTGATCGACATCACCACCCGTGCATTAGAAAGCTTGGATAAAGCGATCAAAGAGGCACAACCAGATATCGTGCTCGTACATGGCGACACCACGACAACCTTCGTTGCAAGCTTGGCTTCCTTCTACAATCAGGTAGCGATCGGACATGTTGAAGCTGGTCTTCGTACGTGGGACAAGTATTCTCCATTCCCGGAAGAGATGAATCGCCAGCTGACAGGAGTTATGGCTGATCTTCATTTTTCACCAACAGAAGGATCGGCAGATAATTTACGCCGTGAGAACAAGCAAGAGCAAGCCATCTATATTACGGGGAATACTGCGATTGATGCATTACAGACAACTGTGAAGTCTGACTATCAGCATCCTGTCTTGGAAAAGGTAGCAGGCAAAAAGATGGTGTTGATGACAGCCCATCGTCGTGAAAATCTAGGTGATCCAATGCGCCGTATCTTCCGAGCTGTGCGTAAATTGGTAGATGAGCATGAAGAGATCGCTGTGGTTTACCCTGTGCATCTAAACCCAGCGGTGCAGGAAGTGGCACAAGAGTTCTTGGGGAACCATGATCGTATCCATTTAATTGATCCGTTAGATGCGTTTGACTTCCACAACTTTGCTCGACATGCTCACTTGATTCTGACAGACTCAGGTGGAGTGCAGGAAGAAGCTCCTTCTCTTGGGGTACCGGTACTTGTCTTGCGTGACACCACAGAGCGTCCAGAAGGAATCGCGGCTGGTACGTTGAAATTGGCAGGCACAGATGAGCAACAGGTATATGAGATGGCAAATGAATTGTTAACCAATTCAGTGGCATATGAACAAATGGCGCAAGCAGCAAATCCATATGGAGACGGAAAGGCATCGGAAAGAATTGTGAAAGCAATCCTGTACCATTTTGGTTACATTTCTGATCGCCCAGTCCCTTTTCAACCAAGTCAAGAGAAGTTATTATCTAAATAAAGCATATAAAAGAGGCGTTTTTTCAGAACGTCTCTTTTCCTTTTGTGGCAAATAAAAATCGCGAAAAAAAACTGAAACTTGTGGGCGATTCGCTACGTCTAAACATTGTAATGGATAGGAAAAAAGAGAAAGTTTAGCCAATGGAGAGGGGTTTCAACAATAATGAAAAAGAAGCCAGCTCGGTTTCTGTCGTTAATGCTGGCTACAACTGTAGCATGCGGGGCAATTATTCCTGTTGTGCTGCCTGCCTATGTAGTAGAAGCTGCGACTGTAGGACCGTTAACAATGGTTTGGCAAACGCCAATTGGGGAAGGTACAATCTTAACGCATTATGAAAAGGTCTATGGAAACCAGAAAAGCAAAATCTACATAACAAAAGTCGATCTGAATAATGAATACGTAGAAGTGAAGCCCATTTACGGGACAAATGGACATGTAACAGAAAAACAAAGCATTACGAAAATGACAAATGAAGCAGGAGCAGTTGTTGGTGTAAATGCCGACTTTTTCAATATGTCTCTACGTGGTGCACCATTCGGAATTGTTGTAAAAGATGGACAAACGATTTCTTCAATGGGACATTTACCGTATTACTACAGCTTAGGGATAACTGCGGATAAGACAGCCGCTATTGAGCGATTTGGGTTCACGGGGCTGGTAACCTCGCAAAACGGTAAAAACATGAGCCTGCGCGGAATTAATAAGGAAGAGTACTCTTCTTCAGCAGGTAAAAGCCATGAGAACCAGCTTAATATGTATACACCTGCCTTTGGGAAGACCAGTCTAGGAACAATTAAAGGCTATAAAGGTGTGGTTGAGGTAGTCTTTCGCAATGGTATAGCTACTGAGGTTCGAGTGGATCAGCCTGGAGCGGCAATTCCTGCCGATGGTTTTGTTTTATGGGGACACGGGACAGCTGCTCAATTTTTGCAACAAGAGTTTCCTGTAGGCTCTTCTGTGACTGTAGATTCACAAACTACTCCTAATTCAAAAGAGTGGGCCCAAGCAGTGGGAGGGCATGCTTTGCTAGTTAATCAGGGAAAAGTAGCTACTATTTCCGCTGATAAAGCAGTTATGGGGAAAACAGCCCGGACTGGTGTCGGCGTCTCTAAAGACGGAAAGACACTCTACATTGTAAGTGTAGAGCAAGGCAGTGCCAGCCGTGGGGTAACATTGGTCGAATTTGCTCAGATCATGGTTGAAGCTGGCTCTTATATGGCGGCCAATTTTGATGGCGGTGGTTCACAAACATTAGCCGTTCGCATGCTAGGGGAAACAGAAGCCAAATTGGCCAATCGCCCTATGCAGGGAGTAGAACGTCGTGTTCCAACGGGATTAGGTGTATTTAATACGGCACCTGCCGGGGATTTGGCTGGATTCCAATTAACAGGACCTACTGAAACGTTAATTGGACAGGCTATTCAATTTGGAACCAAAGCATATGACAACCACTATTTACCTTATAAAATTGACGCAAACCAGATTTCTTGGGGAGTAGATGGGGATTCTGGATCATTTGAAGGAAGCTCATTTATCGCTCGTCAATCAGGTACATCTGTTGTTACGGCTAGCGTCAATGGAATTCAGACGAAGAAAAATATTCATGTCGTTAGTGGTGCTGAGGTAGAGCAAGTGATGGTATCGCCATCTCCACTTACCGTAATGCCAGGTCAAACATTGCCACTCGATATTAAAATCAAAACGAAAAAAGGGCAGTTGGTCACAGCAACGCCATTATCTGTTACAACCACTGTAAGCAACGAGCTTGTACATATTAATGAACAAATGCAGTTGGTTGCAGGAGAACAAACAGGACAAGCTACCTTGACTGTATCTTATGACGGTAAATCAACCACGGTACCAATTACAGTAGGGGCTACAGAGCAGCAATGGATCAATTTTGATAATATTGCCGGCATTTCGTTTGCAGGAAATCCAGAAGGGTTAACTTCGAAGGGCTCCTTCTTGCTCCAAAGTGAACAAGTGCATCGTTCTGGTAAATCTGCTAAATTAACGTATGATTTCAGCGGAGCATCATCTGCTAATACCCGTTTCGCCTATGGAAAAATGGGGGCAGCTCCTATAGCGATTCCGGGACAGCCTATTGGTATGGGCTTGTGGGTTTATGGGGATAACAGTAACCACTGGCTTCGCGCTGAAGTAATAGATAGCAAGGGCAAAACACATTATGTTGATCTTGCCAAGGAGATAGACTGGACTGGTTGGAAACAGCTTAGAGGCTACTTCCCATCAAATGCGGCTTATCCTCTACAACTGAAGAGTATCTATATTGCTAATTTGCCTGAAGGCTCTGAATCGCGCCCGGAAAAGGGAAGCATCTATATGGACGATGCGACACTGTTGGTACCATACGGTCAACAGTTTAGCGATATTGCCAACCACCCTTATAAAAAAGAGATTCTTTATATGGCGGAACAGGAGTTTGTAAAAGGGCTGTCTGCTAACAAATTTGGCCCAGACGTCCCATTAACACGCGCTCAATATGTTGCGCTATTAGCTAGGGTGTTTAATTGGGAGCTACCCAACCAACCTAAATTGAACTTCAAAGATCAAGTGCCTTCATATGCGCAAGGTGCAGTACAGGTAGCGGTGTCCATGGAATTGGTGAAAGGGTATAAGGATAATACCTTCCGTCCAGATCAGCCTGTTACACGAGCAGAAGCAGCTATCATACTGGATCGAATCCTGCAACAGCAAGCTACTCCGAAAGTAAAGCTGAAGGATCAGAATCAAATTGCTTCATGGGCATCAGCCTCTGTTTCAAATATAGTAGGACTAGGATTAATTGATCCAATCCAAGGAAGCTTTAAACCTGACAGCCCAACCACACGCGCTGTTTGTGTTGCCGCCTTGTATCGTTTGATTCAACGATAAAGGAAGGACTTAGCCGTCTTTTGCTATCTGCCAAAGACGGCTTTTTTCTATTAAACTGTAATATGCGATTTCATTCTAAAAGTTACCTGTTTACTTTTTGGTTATTTCTACTATAGTAATAATGGGAAACTTATAAATAGGATAATCTAAGGGATATCTGTCTCCTTAAAAATATGGTAATATATAGCTTAGTTACTAATTATTGTTATCAAAAGACTGAAGATTCACAAGTGGCAAAATTAACTAACTAAAGCTTACGATCTGATGTTTTTAAGGAGTGGATATGATGAAAGGTAGCGATGTAGTTATTGTCAGTGCTGTGCGCACTGCCATCGGTAGTTTTCAAGGAAAGTTATCTTCTGTAAGCGCAACTAGATTAGGAGCAGTAGTGATTGAAGCGGCACTTGCCAAAGCAGGTCTTGATAAACAGCATGTAGACGAGGTCGTGATGGGGAACGTATTACAGGCGGGGCTTGGGCAAAACCCAACGCGTCAGGCGGCCATGCTAGCAGGCATTGGTGAGGAGAAACCCTCATTGACTATTAATAAAGTCTGCGGGTCAGGATTAAAAGCTGTACATATAGCTTATCAGGCTATCGTGTCTGGAGAAGCAGATGTGGTAGTTGCAGGTGGTATGGAAAATATGAGTCAGGCTTCTTATTTATTAGAAGGGGCCAGAGACGGGTATCGCATGGGTGATCAGAAGGTCGTAGACTCCATGATCCGCGATGGGCTTTGGTGTGCCTTTAATGATTATCATATGGGAATAACAGCTGAAAATCTTTGCGAACGTTATCAGATAAGCCGAGAAGAACAGGATGAATTTGCGGCTTGGAGCCAACAAAAGGCAAACAAAGCGATTCAAGAAGGACGTTTTTTAGATGAGATCGTCCCTGTCACTATCCCGCAAAAAAAGGGAGAGGCTATTTTGTTTGAGCAAGATGAGTTCCCGCGAGCAGGTGCAACGGTGGATGCATTAGCTAAACTGCGACCTGCTTTTAAAAAGGACGGGAGCGTCACGGCAGGAAATGCCTCAGGAATTAATGATGGAGCTGCAGCACTAGTCTTAATGTCTTATGCAAAGGCAGAAGAGCTGGGGATTAAGCCTTTAGCTACAATAGTTGCCAATGCAAGCGCTGGAGTCAATCCGCAAGTAATGGGACTAGGCCCAGTACCGGCTACAGAAAAGGCTCTAAAGAAGGCGGGGCTTTCTATAGATCAAATAGATCTGATTGAAGCCAATGAGGCTTTTGCGGCACAAGCAATAGCGGTTGGGAAGGAATTAGGCCTTGATCGAGAGAAGCTAAACGTGAACGGAGGAGCGATTGCCCTTGGTCATCCAATTGGAGCAAGCGGGGCTCGCGTTCTGGTTAGTCTTGTCCATGAAATGTTGAAACGAAGCGATTCTCGCTATGGTCTAGCTACCTTATGCATAGGTGGCGGTCAAGGAATTTCAACAATAATCAAAATAATATAGACAAATTGTGAAAAATTTGTGTCCTACAGTTCGACAAGTTGACAATGTAGATAAATCTTCGTTAATATGTTAAGGTGTCAACCAAGCTCTTCCATTTCTGTCTGAAGGGAGAAGCGAACTTGTCAAAAAAGGTAAATAACCCATGGAAAGCTATCGGATTAGTAAGCATGATTGGAGCAGATCTAGCAATATGTATCATAGCCGGAGTCTTATTTGGACAGTATTTAGATGAATGGTTACATACGGCTCCTTGGCTCATGATTGTCGGGCTGTTTCTAGGGTTGGGCGTAGGTATTGTAAGCGTATACCAAATGATACGTCCTTATCTGTAGGGAGATGTAACATGCAAACATTCTATACTGCCGTACGTAATATCATCCGCTGTGTTTTATGGTCTATTGCCCTTATCGGGGTTCTATGGTTTCTCCTACCTGATTATAGATTGTTTTTTCAGTCATTACTGTTGGGTAGCTTTGCAAGTCTTATCAATGGACTTCTCCTTTATCTGAAGGTATGGAAAATTACTGGTAATATAGGAAAAACCAAGGGAATAGGAATGGTGCAGAGGTTTGCAGTTACAATTATAGCAGTTTTTATAGCCCTAAGATTTCCAGAATTGTTTCAAATTATGGGAGTTATTATTGGACTGCTAGTATTTCAAGTGTTTTCGATTATTTTTGTGTATTACAATCTTAAAAATAGATGATTAGTTCAATATTTGTTAACTGTTTTTCAACAAGTTAAGAGGTAGAATAAAGAGTAAGCTCTTAAAAGGTTGACTAAGGAAGTATTTTTTGAGGGAAAGGGGTGAACAAATTTTGGATCATTGGTCATTAAAATTTAAGCTCGGTGGACTCGTATTCGATATTCCGACCATGCTTATGATTACGTTGACAGCTATTTTGGTTTTTGTCCTACTGGTTGTTTTATCTCGTCAATTAACGACAGGTGTTCCAGGTGGAAGGCAAAACCTTCTAGAGTGGATTGTCGATTTCATCAATAACTTGGCAAGATCGGTTATGGATGCAAAAACGGCTGCAAGGTTTATTACACTTGCTGTAACAGTTTTTCTCTATATCATTCTAGGGAACTGGTTAGGGCTAGGTCTTAACGTAGTTACGCTGCATCACAACGACCCTGCTCAAAACAAGGTAGTTAACGAACAAGTTGTTGAGATGTTGACGATTTCTGGGACTCCTGAGGCTCAGGCTAAGAAAATCGAAAAAGTGGAACATGCACTTGAACCAGGTGGACATGGTATACACATCGCATGGTGGAAGTCTCCAACGGCTGCTGCAAGTGTGACCTTCTCGCTGGCGCTTACTATCCTTCTTTACTCTCAATACGTGGATATTCGACGTCATGGGCTAGGTACGTACCTGAAGCATTTTCTTAACCCACTCCATATCCTTGAAGAACTGGTCATTAAGCCATTAACACTTCCACTCCGTCTATTTGGTAACATTTTTGCCGGGGAAGTTTTGATTGCCTTCTTAATGAGCACCGGTGTCTTTATTGGTAGTATCCCATTATTAGCGTGGCTTGGTTATTCCGTCTTCGTAGGGGCAGTTCAAGCTTATATCTTCACGACCCTTACAATCATATATATTTCGCAGAAAACGAATGATGGTCACTAATTTTTAATCAACAGAAACTTGAGGAGGATTATTTTAATGAATACTTTGGCTTTAGCAATCGGTATTATCTTTGGTTTAGCTGCATTAGGTGGAGCAATCGGTAACTCACTAGTTATCTCTCGCACAATTGAAGGTGTTGCACGTCAACCAGAAGCTCGTGGTAGCTTGATGGGTCTTATGCTTCTAGGGGTAGGTCTTGTTGAAGCGGTGCCTATCATCGCGGTTGCGGTTGGTTTCATTCTTTACTCCCAAATGTAATTTTACGGGGCGAAGGCTAGCAGGCTAGGCCTTCGCCTTGTTTATGCAACAGTAAAAGATCATTGATTTTTTATCATTACTTAAAATACTCTTCTGAACCAGGAAGGAGTGAATAGCATGCTAGAGTTTGGAGCGGTAACCCTTGAAGGGGGCACGATGCTCTTTCAAGTACTCGCATTCCTGATACTTCTTTTAGTTGTTAGGAAATTTGCAGTTGGCCCTATAACACAAATCATGGAAAAACGCCGTCAATACGTTGCATCAGAAATTGAAGCAGCAGAACGTAACCGTAAAGAAGCGGAAGGACTACTAGCTGAACAACGCCGCTTGTTAGAAGAAGCTCGTCAAGAAACAAAAGCTCTAATTGAGCGTGCAACTCGTCAAGCACAAGAAGAAGAAGCGCGTATTAAGAAAGAGGCAGAAGAAACGGCAGCTCGTCTGAAAGCGGAAGCAAGTGCAGAAATTGCTCGCGAGACAGAGAAAGCTAAAGAAGAACTACGTACGCAAATGGCAAGTCTATCTGTTATGTTGGCTTCTAAAATTATTGAAAAAGAATTGGATGAAGCTACACAAAAATCCACGATTGATCAGTTCCTGAAACAAGTAGGGGATCGCTTATGAGTGGAGCATTAGCAAAACGTTACGCGCGTGCTCTGTTTGAGATTGCAGAAGAGCGTGGACTCATTGATCAAATTGAAGGTGAGTTAAAAGACCTTGCTGAAGCATTAAAACAGGTACCTGACTTCCATAAATTATTTACGCATCCTCGAATTGCCGTTGCTTCTAAGAAAGAGTTGCTGGAGGAGCTTTTCAAAGGAAAAGCTTCGCAGGAAGTAATCAACTTTCTTTTTGCGTTAGTAGACAACAAACGTGAAAGTGAATTCGCAGAAATAACCAGAGCATACGTAGAAATGGCCAACGATAAACGTGGCTTTGCGGATGCCGTTGTTACTACAGCTAAACCACTGAGCCAGGAAGAATTAGAAGAGCTTGCTATTCAGTTTGGTCAAATGCTGAATAAAAAGCTACGCTTCGAAAGCGTAATAGACCCTACTATTATTGGTGGAGTCGTTGTGAAGATTGGCGATCGTTTATATGACGGTAGCTTGAAAACGAAATTAGAGCATTTTGCGCATCAAATATAAGACGCTGGGTTGAATGGGGTGAATCGTAAGTGAGTGCAATCAGACCTGAAGAAATTAGCTCGCTCATCAAAGAGCGCATCGCTAATTATAAAGCTGAGATCGAAATCGCTGACGTAGGTACGGTTATCACTGTTGGTGACGGTATTGCGCGCGTACATGGTTTGGAAAAAGCAATGGCCGGTGAGCTTCTTGAGTTCCAAAACGGCGTTATGGGTATGGTACTCAACTTGGAAAGCGATAACGTAGGGGTAATTATCCTTGGAGCTTTCCGTGACATTAAAGAAGGTGACACGGTTAAACGTACTGGCCGTGTAATGGAAGTACCAGTAGGGGAAGCGCTATTAGGTCGCGTAGTTAACCCACTTGGTCAACCGATTGACGGATTGGGTCCAATTGCGACTACGGAATTCCGTCCTATCGAAAACAATGCTCCTGGTGTAATGGCACGTAAATCCGTTCATGAGCCATTGCAAACAGGTATTAAAGCTATTGACTCCATGGTACCGATCGGTCGTGGTCAGCGTGAGTTGATCATCGGTGACCGTCAAACAGGTAAAACATCTGTTGCTTTGGATACCATCATCAATCAAAAGGGTAACGGCATGATTTGTATCTACGTTGCCATTGGTCAAAAGCAATCAACAGTTGCTGGCGTAGTTGAAACACTTCGTAAGCATGGTGCTCTTGATTATACAATCGTTGTTTCCGCTACAGCTTCTGATCCAGCTCCATTGCTGTATCTAGCTCCTTATGCGGGTGTAACAATGGGTGAGTATTTCATGTACAAGGGCGGACATGTCCTATGTATTTATGATGACTTATCTAAACAAGCGGCAGCTTATCGTGAGTTGTCCCTATTGCTTCGCCGTCCTCCAGGTCGTGAAGCATACCCTGGTGACGTATTCTACTTGCATTCCCGCTTGTTAGAGCGTGCAGCCAAATTATCTGATGAACTAGGAGCTGGTTCTCTAACAGCACTTCCTTTCATCGAGACTCAAGGTTCTGACGTATCTGCGTACATTCCAACGAACGTTATCTCCATCACAGATGGACAGATCTTCTTGGAAACCGATTTGTTTAACGCAGGTCAACGTCCAGCGGTTAACGCAGGTATCTCTGTATCCCGCGTAGGTGGTTCCGCACAGATTAAAGCAATGAAAAAAGTAGCTGGTCCACTTCGTTTGGACTTGGCACAATATCGTGAGTTGGCTGCGTTTGCGCAGTTCGGTTCCGATTTGGATAAAGCAACACAAGCTCGTTTGACTCGTGGTGAGCGTGTTGTTGAAATCCTAAAACAACCTTCATACCAACCAATGCCTGTTGAAAAGCAAGTTATCTCTATCTTCGCTGCGACAAAAGGCTTCCTAGACGAAATTGCTGTGGAAGACGTTCGTCGTTTCGAAAAAGAATTGCTTGCCTTCATCGACTCCAATAAACCACAGTTGTTCGAACATATCCGTACAACAAACGAATTACCGGATGAAAAAGAATTAGGAGCAGCGATCGAAGAGTTTAAAAAAGGCTTTGCTCCAAGCCGTTAATCTTCGGCATCGATAGATTTTGTGCATGCTGGGTTCAGAAGAATTCAGCATGCATTTCCCAAGGTGGTGAAAATGAGTGGCTCAAGGTATTCGTGAAGTAAAACGACGTATAAAAAGCGTTAAAAACACGCGTCAGATCACGAAAGCGATGAAGATGGTGTCTACTGCAAAACTTCGCCGTGCCCAAGACCAAGCGCAAGCGGCTCGCCCGTATGCTCAAAAGGTTCAAGAGGTAGTAGCAAGTATTGCCGCAGGAAGCACTGGCTTTAAACATCCGATGCTTCAAACCCGTCCGGTGAAGAAGACAGGATATATCGTAATTACTTCTGACCGTGGACTCGCAGGAGGATATAACGGGAATATCATCCGTAAGGTTCTTCAGGCGGCTAACGAAAAGCATAAATCTAAAGATGAGTATGCGATCTTTGTTATCGGACGCAAAGGCCGCGATTTCTTTGTGAAACGTAACTATCCTGTTATTGAAGAGGTAGTTGGAATGCCGGAAAACCCTAGTTTTTCTGACATTAAGCAAATTGCGTACACAGCAGTTAAATTATATGCGGAAGAACAGATCGACGAACTCTATCTCTGCTATAACGAATTTGAATCTGCTATCTCGCAAGTTCCACAGGTGAAACGCCTGTTGCCACTTCAATCAATTGAATCGGATTCACAGGCCTCTACAGTTAACTATGATTATGAGCCTTCTGCAGAAGAGGTTCTCGCAGTGCTTTTGCCAAAATATGCAGAAACGCTAATCTATAGTGCTGTATTGGATGCAAAAGCTTCAGAGCACGGAGCGCGTATGACCTCGATGGGTAATGCGACTGATAATGCATCTGATATTATCGATCGTTTGACACTCTTCTATAACCGTGCTCGTCAGGCAGCCATCACGCAAGAAATCTCCGAGATTGTTGCGGGTGCGAACTCACAAGTATAACAAAGACAGTTATAAAGGCTTCCAATTAGCTTTTAGGAGGGAAGATTTAAGATGGCGAAAGGGCGCGTAGTTCAGGTAATGGGACCGGTTGTTGACATTGAATTCGACAATGGTCACCTGCCTGCTATCTATAATGCGATCAAAATTTCTTATAAAGCACAAAGCTCCGGGGAACGCGACATTGATCTAGTATGTGAAGTTGCGCTTCATTTGGGAGATAACCAAGTTCGTACAGTTGCGATGTCTTCTACAGACGGTTTAATCCGTGGTATCGAAGCAATCGACACAGGTGCACCAATTTCTGTACCTGTAGGTGAAGTTACATTGGGCCGTGTATTTAACGTATTAGGCGATCCAATCGACGAAGTAGAAATGAACGATGTTCCTCGTCGTGATCCGATTCACCGTCAAGCACCTGCTTATGAAGACCAAGCAACTTCTACTGAGATCCTAGAAACAGGTATCAAGGTTGTTGACTTGCTAGCACCATACGTAAAAGGTGGTAAAATTGGTCTATTTGGTGGTGCGGGTGTAGGTAAAACCGTACTAATTCAGGAATTGATCAATAACATCGCGCAAGAGCACGGCGGTATCTCAGTATTCGCTGGTGTAGGTGAGCGTACTCGTGAGGGTAATGACCTTTACCACGAAATGAAGGATTCCGGTGTTATCGCTAAAACAGCGATGGTATTTGGACAAATGAACGAACCACCAGGTGCACGTCTACGTATCGCACTGACTGGTCTTACAATGGCTGAGTATTTCCGTGATGAAGAAGGCCGTGACGTACTTCTGTTCATCGATAACATTTTCCGTTTCACGCAAGCTGGTTCTGAGGTATCCGCCCTTCTTGGACGTATGCCATCTGCGGTAGGTTACCAACCAACACTTGCTTCTGAAATGGGTAGCTTGCAAGAGCGTATCACTTCCACGAAAAAAGGTTCTGTTACTTCTATTCAAGCGATCTACGTACCAGCGGATGACTATACTGACCCAGCACCTGCTACTACGTTTGCTCACTTGGATGCAACAACTAACCTGGATCGTGGTATTTCCGAGTTGGGTATCTATCCAGCGGTTGACCCGCTAGCTTCTACTTCTCGTGCACTAGCACCTGACATTGTAGGTCAAGAACACTATGAAGTAGCTCGTGGCGTACAGACAATCCTACAACGTTATAAGGAATTGCAAGATATCATCGCGATCCTAGGTATGGATGAGTTGAGCGATGAGGACAAACAAACCGTAGCGCGCGCACGCCGTGTACAACGTTTCTTGTCCCAGCCTTTCCACGTTGCTGAACAATTTACTGGATTCCCTGGTAAATATGTACCAGTTAAGGAGACTGTACGTAGCTTTAAAGAAATTCTTGATGGTAAACATGATGATTTGCCAGAGTCAGCTTTCCTATTTGTAGGTACGATTGAAGAAGCAGTTGAAAAAGCAAAGAACATGAAGTAAGACAACCCTGAAAGGGGAGACGGTAATGAGCAAAATGGTAATAGAGATCGTTACTCCTGAACGGGTTGTCTATAGCGGAGAAGCCACAATGGTCATTGCACGAGGCGTTGAAGGTGAGTTAGGTATTCTTCCTAACCATACGCCGCTAGTGACTCCGTTAAAAATTGCTCCTGTTCGGATTAAGCAAGAAGGCGACAAAGAGACCGTAATCGCAGTTAGCGGCGGCTTCATGGAAGTTCGCGGCCAAGAGGTAACGATTTTAGCAGAAGCAGCAGAGCAATCAACAGACATTGATGCAGCTCGTGCAGAATTAGCAAAACAACGTGCCGAAAAACGTCTCAATGAGAAGTTTCCAGATCTTGACGTTCATCGCGCTGAGTATGCCCTACAACGCGCAGTTGTACGTTTAGATGTGGCACGCCACAAGTAAGCGAAAATCCCCAGGCATTTTAATATGCTTGGGGATTTTCTTTTGGAAGTTGGAAATCTGCCTCTAGTTATGTGTATAATAAACCTAATGTACTTGAGGATTACTAAGAGGTACTCTGTGAAACGCAGTTGTGGATAAGGAGAGTGTAATATGCAAACGATACAAGATCTTCGCACAAAAGGTAGCGACGATATTATTATTCCGAAAGGCTATGACATGCATGGCTGGAGCACCGTGTTCTCTCATGAGATGAACGTATTGTTTAAAGCCGTTTGCTATGCGGTGAGCAAGCTAGAGACAAAAGAAGAAATGTTAAAGTCCATCTATTCTACTAGAGCATTGGAAGGAACTTTCGATACATTGGATAAAAATAAATTCCATGACGAAGAGAACTATGAAAACTATGTGGCTCTATTGGAGAAGTACGCTAACTTTTTGAAGCGTTCTAACTATGAGTATCCGGCAACAGCTCAGGAAGCGTTAGATATGTTCATTAAGTGGGGACTAGTAATTGATAAAGGAACAAGCCTAGATGTACCAGTAGATCCCTTCCCAGAAGTAGTAGATACATTCGAGCTTCGTGATGATGAAATGTTCGCTTTGTATCACATTCGTTTGGAGTCGTTGATTCATCCAGTATTTAGCCAGTTAGTAATGTATCTACATGAAAAAGAAGAGAATGAATTCTCGTTATCCAAAAATGAGATCAAGGAAATTCTAGGAGGCATTAACGATAATATGCTAACAGAAGTCTTGATCAAATTAACACCATACCTAGAAGAGCCGATTGAACGTTTCCAAGAAATTCCGGATAATGAAAAAATGGAATTCAAAGTGGTATGGGAGCGTATTTACGAGGATTTCTTGGGTACAGATAATCCGCAAGCTCTTCAATAAACGTTATTCAAAATACAAATTTTACCATAAAAAAATTAAAAATGACTGCCCTTTAACGTATAGACAATTATACGGAAGGGCAGTTTTTTTAAATTTTGTAAAAACATGACTTTAGGCCTAAAGGAATAAAGAAAAATATAGAGAAATTAATATGTACTGATTTTTTAGAAAACTCAGTATGCCATTATATTTTTTTAAAATTTATTATTTTTAGGAGGGATCATAGTTGTTACGAAAACCGAAAAAGATTACATCAATAGCACTAGCTACTAGCTTGTTGCTAGGAGTTATCCCGTATAATGTTATGGCGGCGACTCCAAAAGAAGGTCTAGAATTGGACGCCCTATTAGACGTTAACGAGTTAACAAAGGCAAAGGTAACGGGGGAAACTGATGAGGAAGTTTCTACTGGCCCTGCGTACATATCTCCTGCTTTGGATACCAAGTCTTCTAAAATGGTCACGGTTATTGTCCAATTAAAAGCTGACCCAGTTGTTGTAACGAAAGGAAAGTCGAAAAGTTCTGAAAGAGAAGCCCGTTCACTAGTATCTGATGATCAGGATGATTTTGAAGGACTTATTGAAGACAAGGGCCTTGATGTAGATATCGAGAAGAAGTTTGAAGAAGTATTTAATGGAATGGTAGTGACTCTGCCTGCAAATGAAATCCCTAAGCTGGCTGAACTGCCTAATGTAAAAGCTGTTTATAACAACATTAACTACTATTCCCAACCAGAGGTAGAGGTTGTATCTGAGACAGCCGATCTACCACCAGGACATTATGACGCGAACCCTCTGAAAGCAATGAAAATACCTGAGATGTGGAAGCTAGGCTACACGGGAAAAGGCTTAAAAGTAGGTGTTATTGACACCGGTGTGGACTATTTGCACCCTGACTTAAAGGATGCCTATAAAGGTGGTTATGACTCCTACGACGATGATGATGACCCATATGAGCAAAAGCCAATCCCAGTTGAAGAAGATCCAGAGGGGAAAGGTTATAAAGGCTCACATCACGGTACTCACGTAGCTGGCACAATTGTGGGACGAGCTTCCAATAAAACATCTGATGTTCATGTTCGTGGAATTGCCTATGAGTCTGACCTTTATTCATACCGTGTATTAGGACGACATGGCGGAAGCTCGGCTCAAGTAATTGATGGAATTGAACGTGCTGTTAAAGATGGCATGGATGTTATCAATTTGTCGTTAGGCTCTGATTTGGAAAAGAGCCCTGACTCACCTGATGCTATCGCATTAAATAATGCTGTATTGGCTGGGGTTATTCCAGTGGTAGCTAACGGAAATGCTGCTAATAATAATCCAAATCAATATTATTATACAGCCGGATCTCCAGCAGGAGCTAAGTTAGTTATTTCTGTAGGAGCAACTACGCCACCAGTAGAGTTGTATACCAGTACAGCTACTACCTCTTTCGGTAAAAACTATGAATTTAAAGTAGCAAGTTATGAAACAGGTCTAAATGATTTTGCGAAGATAGTGGGTACAGATGCCCTCTCGCTTGTATTTGCTAACCTAGGAATGAATTCTGATTTTGCTAAAGTAGATGTGAAGGGAAAAGTGGTCTTAGTTTCACGCGGTGGAGTACCCTTTGTGGACAAGATCTCCAGTGCGAAAAAAGCGGGAGCAAAAGCGATTATTATTTATAATGGCAATGATGCAAATGGAGACGGCATTGCGGATCCAGATCCGGTAGGTCGTGACGATTACTTTAATTCCTATCTTGGCGATCAAATGGATGCAATTCCTACCTTTGATATGAAAGGAAAAGAAGGCCGTGAATTGGTGAAGCTAATTCAAGCTGATCCAAGCAAAGCTACCATTACGTTTAGCAGCGAGTATCCTAAGACGGAAGAAAAAGGCGATCTAATGGCTGACTTTAGTTCGCGTGGACCAGCTATGGATGATGAGTACTCAATTAAGCCAGATGTTTCGGCTCCAGGGGTAAGTATCCTGTCAGCTAAGCCAACATGGAAAAAGGATTTCCCAGATGCGAATTACGATCATGCATACCAACGCCTAAACGGTACAAGTATGGCGACACCGCATGTAGCAGGTCTAGTATTGCTTTTAAAACAGGCTCACCCAGATTGGACGCCATTTGATGTAAAGGCGGCTATGGCTAATACTGCTGTTGAAATCAAGGATGGCAATGGTGTTCTATATGATGTGTATTCCCAAGGTTCTGGTCGTGTAGATGGTTTGGCAGCGCTAAAAACACCAGCTCTGCTACAAACAGTTGAAAAGACCAAAATCCTAGATAAAAACATGAATGAAAAGTATGTTACCAACTACGGAACAAATGTTAGCTTTGGCTTAGTTTCCAGAGACATGAAAAAACCATTAGTTAGAACTCTTCAATTAAAAAATACTTCCGATGAAGAGGTTGAATACGAAGCAGAAGTTATTATGCACGAAAAGGTAACGTCTGTACCAGGAAAACCAGCAACAACTACTAATGTGGACAACCTGAAAGTGAAGCTGTCAGAGGATGACTTCACCGTAAAACCTGGAAAGTCCCTACAATTTAATTTGCAGATAGAGGCTAAGAAAAAAGTAAAGGACGGCGTATATGAAGGTGAAGTTCGTCTGAAGAGCCAGGATGGACACCCTGACTTGCATCTGCCGTTTGTTATTCATGTAGGTGATGAAAGAGAAGAAAACAAATTCGGTTTTGATAGCTTTAAGCTCTCCAGCACTCAGGTTAATCCGGATTCACTCACTTTCTCTGCATCTGCCGATTTGCAGGCAAAGGATATTAATCTCATTGAGCTACAGATTTGGGGTCTAAATGACGAGAAGCTAGGTACAATGGCTGTAGAGAAGAAGACAGACAAAAAAGGAAATCTTCAGTTATTGAAACCAGGAAAGCTTTCCTTTAAAAATCTAACTGGGGAGTATGTAAGTACAAAAACTGGTAAACTGACAAAGCCGGAAAACGGAAAATATAAAGTAAGAATCTTTGGATATCAGTATGATCCAGAGAATCCAGTTGAAAAAGAGGAAGATATAAAAATTAAATATGAGGCTTGGAGTGCTATTTCCATTCAAGGTCCAGTTGATGAAGAAGACCGTGAAGACATCAGGGAATTAGTTAACGAAGCAGCCGATGATTTCTCTGCAAAGATTGTCAATGTAAGCGAATTGAATAAGCAAGTGTTGAAGCTACCGAATGAAACAGATGAAATTACTTATAAAGTGGTAGAAAGCTCTAACCCTGATTTGATCGACAACGATGGCTTCCTAGTAAAATTGCCAAAGAAAAAACAGAAAAAGCCAGTGTATCTTACCGTTTATGTATCTTCTGTAAAGGTGCCTTCGATTAAAAAGGCAGTCGTTGTAGATGTAGTGCTGCAACCGAATAAAGGTAAGGGAAAAGGAAAAGGAAAAGGTAGACTTCCTGCTCCAAGCGAAGTAGAAGAACAAGTTGAACAACAAGTTGAGCAGCAACTTAAGCAGCAAGCTGAACAAACTGAGCAACAAGTGGCCGAACCTACTGTTCAGTAAGACAGTTGCATGTTTAGGAGGAACTAACGCCAAGTAACAAAGGGTCTTACCTGCACATCTCTGCTGCAGGTAAGACCCTTATATTTTATTCGCGTAATATTTTTTCATAAAATAAACAAAAATCTGATAAAATAAGTATATAAATGTACGTAGGCTAATAAAAGTCTGAGTTTTTGTAAGGGCTTTCGTTGTACAGAAATGTACTGATTTGCTATAATTATGAAGAAATTCGAAGACCTACAGCACAATGGAGGGAAATAAGATGGATGCTATTTATGCAAACAATTATGTGATTGTAGCCATCTTTCTGCTTCTTGGTGTTTTGCTTCCTGTTGCCACGGTAAGCATCATTGGGCCTTTATTACGTCCTAATAAACCGAGCGCTGAAAAGCAAACAACATACGAGAGCGGAAATATCCCGATTGGAGACAGTTGGGTTCGTTTTAACGTAAAGTATTATATCTTTGCTCTACTGTTCGTTATTTTTGATGTAGAAACGTTGTTTTTGTATCCGTGGGCAGTAGCTTTTAATGAATTAGGGCTTTTTGCTCTCGTGGAAATGTGTATTTTCATTGTTCTTCTGATTATTGGACTGTTGTACGCATGGAGAAAGAAGGTGCTTGAATGGAATTAGATTTGAAAAGCATCGAACCAGATTTACAGGAAGAATTAAATCGGAATGTTCTGTTTACGAGTTTAGAGACATTAAAAGGATGGGTAAGAAGCAACTCGCTATGGCCGCTTACGTTTGGGTTAGCCTGTTGTGGGATTGAAATGATGGGGACAGGCGGTTCTCACTATGACCTAGATCGATTCGGCGTCATTTTTCGCCCTTCTCCTAGACAGTCAGATGTGATGATTGTGGCCGGAACAGTAACCAAAAAAATGGCGCCATTATTAAGACGTTTGTATGATCAGATGCCAGAGCCAAAATGGGTTATTGCCATGGGTTCCTGTGCAACGGCGGGTGGTCCCTATATTAAATCGTATAGTGTAGTAAAGGGTGTTGATCAAATATGCCCTGTCGATGTTTATATTCCAGGTTGCCCGCCAAGTCCAGTTGCGTTGATCTATGGTATTAATAAATTGCAAGAAAAAATCCGCTATGAAGCAAAGACCGGAAAGCGGGTGGATCAGCAATGAGTGAAGAAAAAAGAAAGCCTACACCGGAAGAAAAGGCAGCAGCAGTGGCGGAAGCGAAGGCAAAAGCGGCAGCGGCTGTAAAAGCTAAATTGGCACAGCAAGCAGAAGCGAATGTAGCTGATGAGGAAACAAACGAACCTCCAACACAAACAATGACACAAGATGAGCCTTCCTCTAGTTCTTCCGTACCCGATGAACAATCGATAGCGAAAGCAAAGGCGGCGGCAGCAGCAAAGGCCAAGGCAGCCGCGGCGGCGAAAGCAAAGCTCGAAAGAAATATTACGACGGAAGCGAGTGAGGAGCTGGCCGTCCAAGAGAAGGGCTTACAAGCAAGTGAAGAGATGAACGCAGGACTACCTTCAGAAGCTGATGCAGATGCCAAGGCTAAAGCAGTAGCGAAAGCAAAAGCGGCGGCAGCAGCAAAGGCCAAGGCAGCCGCGGCAGCAAAAGCAAAGCTCGAAAGTGGCGCTACGACTACAGAAAACCCTGCGCAGTCTATTCAAGAAAAAAATACACAAGCAAGTGAAGAAGTGACCACAGGACTACCAACAGAGGCTGATACAGATGCCAAGGCTAAAGCAGCAGAAAAAGCGAAAGCAGTAGCAGCGGCGAAAGCAAAAGCGGCAGCAGCCGCGGCGGCAAAGGCGAAAACAAGCGAAGAAACTGTAACAGCAGAAGTTCCCCCCTCAAAGAATCAACCCTACCTAGATCGTTTTGTACAAATCATTACAGAGAGATTTGGCAAAGAAAGCATCGAAGAATCCTACGTTAACACTTTATCAAAAGAAGTTCCCACCATGACGATAAAAAATCAGCTTTGGCAAGACATTGCACTCTTTTTAAAGCAGGAGTCAAGCTTACAATTTGATTACCTTTCCAACCTACACGGCGTCGATTATGAAGACCGGATGGAAGTCTACTATCATTTGTACTCGTATGCGCATCAGCAAAGCTTGGCCATTAAGGTGAAAACTACGCGTGAAGCACCATCTGTGGCTTCTGTTGTAGATGTGTGGCGAGGGGCAGATTGGAATGAGCGCGAAACATATGATTTGTTAGGAATCCACTTTATAGGACATCCCAATCTGGTTAGAATCATGATGCCAGATGAGTGGATTGGACATCCGTTGCGTAAAGATTATGAGCCTTTTGATGAGGGGGTATAACCTTGAGTACTCCAATGACGACTAGTATTCGCACAGAGGAAATGATCCTGAATGTTGGACCTCAGCATCCAAGTACCCATGGCGTATTTCGTTTAATTGTAAAGATAGACGGGGAAACCATTAAAGAGGCTATCCCTGTAATGGGCTATTTGCATCGTGGCACAGAAAAGCTAGCTGAGAATCTGACTTACACGCAAATCATTCCCTATACAGATCGACTGGACTATCTCTCGTCTATGACCAATAATTATGTGTTGTGTCATGCCGTTGAAACGATGATGGGACTAGAAATTCCGGAAAAGGCTGAGTATTTACGTGTAATTGTAATGGAGCTAAATCGTGTCGCTAGCCATTTAGTTTGGTGGGGCACCTTTCTTTTGGACATCGGGGCGATGGGACCATTTTTGTATGCGTTCCGTGATCGAGAAACCATTATTAATTTGTTCAATGAGATTTCTGGGGCACGTTTGACGTACAATTATATGAGAATTGGTGGAGTAAAATGGGATGCTCCTCCTGGATGGATTGATAAAGCAAAGGCATTTGTTCAATATCTAAAAAAGGAATTAGCTAATTACCACCGTTTGGTGAGCGGGAATGAAATTTTTATTAGTCGATTAACCGGTATTGGTACGTATGATCGTCAAACGGCTCTTGATTATTCTCTGTCTGGTGTCATGCTTCGCTGTACGGGAGAGAACTGGGATATTCGTAAAAATGAGCCATACTCCATTTACGATCGTTTTGAATTTGATGTTCCTGTATCTACAGATGGGGACTGCATGGCTCGCTATCATTTGCGTCTCCAAGAAATTGAGCAATCACTGCGTATTTTAGAGCAAGCTCTAGATCAATTTCCTTCAGAAGGAGAGGTTATTGGTAAAGTTCCTCGGGTGATTCGGCCGCCAGCAGGTGAAGCATACGTACGAATTGAAGCACCACGTGGAGAATTAGGTGTGTATATAGCTAGTCAGGGTAAGGATAAGCCATGGAGAATGAAACTGCGAAGACCATCCTTTGTGAATTTGCAGATTTTACCTTCCTTATTGAAAGGTGTTAATATGTCCAATATGGTGGTCATTTTGGGTAGCATTGATATTGTGGTAGGGGAGGTAGATGCATAAATGACTAGTTGGCTCCAGCAAACCCCATCATTTACCAATGTTTTACTGTTCTCCATGGCCGCAATAGTGTTACTGTTAGTGGTGCTTGCCTTTGTTACATATGCGATCTATTTTGAACGAAAAGTAATTGGCTGGATGCAATTGCGCTATGGTCCTAATCGTGTAGGTCCACTAGGTCTTTTACAAACGGTATCTGATGTTGCCAAATTGCTTATTAAAGAAGATACTCGACCCAAAAATGCAGACCGCGCCCTGTTTACACTTGCCCCTATATTGGCGTATGCTCCTGCGTTTGCGGTACTGGCGGTTATGCCATTTACGGATAAGCTACAATTTGCCGACTTAGGGATTGGGGTCTTGTATTACATTGCCTTGTCTGGTATTTCAGTCATGGGTGTCATTACTGCTGGATGGGCTTCTAATAATAAATATTCCTTAATCGGCGGCATGCGTTCCGCAGCGCAAATGATTAGCTATGAGGTGCCGTTGGTTATGTCAGTTGTGGGTGTTGTGTTAATGACTGGCAGCCTTAATCTAAAAGATATCGTCTATGCACAGCAGGACATGTGGAATATTATTCCGCAAATCTTAGGATTTGGTGTATTCTTAATTGCAGCACAGGCGGAATTGAATCGTTCCCCATTTGATTTGCCAGAAGCTGAGTCGGAGCTTGTCGCAGGGTATCATGTGGAGTACTCTGGCTTCCGTTTTGCCATGTTTATGTTATCTGAATACGTGTACATGTTTGGCATGGGGGCATTGATTACCATTCTGTTTTTGGGAGGATGGCTACCTATTCATCCGAGCTTGAGCTTTATTCCGCCGATTATTTGGTTTATCCTTAAATTTATGTGCTACGTATTTTTGCAGTTCTGGATTAGGGCTACGATGCCGCGATTCCGTGCAGACCAATTAATGGGCTTTGCTTGGAAAGGGCTTCTACCAATCGCTCTATTGAATATCTTGCTTACGGCTGTAGTCATCTCATTTCAAAAGGGTTTTATATAGAGTTTTAGCTAAAAGCTATCTATTTTGATAATGAGGAGGAATTTACGTGCTAGGATTTGCCAAAGGACTAGGATACACGCTCAAAAAGCTGTCTGAGAAGAAGTTAACGACGATGTACCCAGATGTACCCTTCCAGATGCCGCCTCGATTCCGAGGAATCCAGCATTTCTCTCCGGAAAAATGTATCGTGTGCAATCAGTGTGCCAGGGTCTGTCCGACTGAGTGCATTCAGTTAACGGGGAAGCCGCACCCTGATCCCGAGAAAAAAGGCAAAATCATTGATACCTATGATATTAACTTTGAAATCTGTATTTTATGTGATCTATGTACGGAGGTCTGTCCAACAAATGCAATCGTCATGACTAATAATTTTGAGCTGGCAGTGTATAGTCGAGATGAATTGTACAAGGATTTAAAATGGTTGGACGATAACAATACCAATGTGAGGGAGGAAAACTAATTGATAAGCGGGTCGTATGCCGTGTTCTTTATACTGGGCCTTCTGACCATTGGTGGGGCGATTTTTATGATTAACTTTAATCGAGTGGTTCACATGGTGATCTCTATTGGGGTAACGTTTATTAGTATCGCAGGTTTGTTTGTGCTACTTGGTGCTGAATTCGTTGCTGTTTCCCAAATACTGGTTTACTCAGGGGCTATCTCGATTCTGATGTTATTCGGAATCATGCTGACAAAGCACAATGCGACAGAAGAAGGGAAAAAAAGAAGAGCACGGTTTTGGTTTAGCTTGGCAGGAGTTGTGACGTTGTTTACAACGATTTTTATGGCTATTCAAAACACAAATTGGTCTTCTGTGCCGGCAAGAACCCCCAATCCATCTGTTAGTAACGTCAAGGAAATCGGAATCGAAGTATTTACAAAGTTTGTTATTCCATTTGAATTGCTGTCCGTGCTGTTACTAGTAGCTTTGGTAGGCGCAATCGTGTTGGCGAAGAAAGAGGAGGAGTAACACAGATGGATATTCATATCTCTTCTTATTTGCTTGTTGCCCTCATTTTATTTTGTGTTGGGCTGTTCGGAGCATTGACCAAACGAAATGCCATTATCGTCTTGCTCTCCATTGAGCTTATGCTGAATGCTGTAAATATTAATTTAGTAGCATTCTCGAAATATGGTTTGCATGCGGCTGTTACTGGTCAAATATTCACTTTGTTTACCATGACGGTAGCTGCGGCAGAGGTGGCTGTTGGGATTGCAGTATTGATCGCTCTCTATCGTAATCGTGATACGGTGAACGTTGACGAGATGGATAAATTAAAAGATTAACCAGGAAAAAGGATAGGTGAAAATATGGAAACAAGTATGCAGTACGCTTGGCTCGTACCGCTTTTTCCTCTGATCGCTTTTGCCATCATCCTCTCGTTCGGACGGCAATTAAAAGAGGGAGCGGGGTACATAAGCATTCTATTGACGGCGGCATCTCTGGTGCTGGCTTGTATTACGTTCGTGGCTCGTTTTCAGGAAGGGGCACAGGATTACGTACTCAGCATGAAATGGCTCCAAGTAGGGGATTATGTCATTCCTGTAGGCTTTGAAGTCAATCAATTAAACGCCATGATGCTGGTGATCGTTTCCGTTGTGAGCTTGTTAGTACAGATTTATTCGCGTGGATATATGCAGGGAGATCAGCGTTTTCCTGTTTTTTATCAATATTTAGCGCTATTTACCTTCTCCATGCTTGGTTTGGTGATCTCACCAAATCTCCTACAACTCTATATCTTTTGGGAGTTGGTGGGTGTTTGTTCTTTCCTTTTGGTAGGGTATTACTACTTTAAACCAGAGGCTAAGGCGGCGGCCAAAAAAGCTTTTATCGTCACTCGAATAGGTGATGTTGGATTATTTATTGCCATTTGCCTGCTGTTTTGGCAAACAGGACGCTTTGAATTTGATAATATTTTTACGGCTATTCAGGGCGGGAAAGTAGAACCGTTTATCATTACCTTGGCTGCTATTCTCATTTTTGTCGGAGCGGCAGGAAAATCAGGTCAATTTCCGCTCCATACATGGTTGCCTGATGCGATGGAAGGCCCAACCCCTGTGTCTGCTTTAATTCATGCGGCTACAATGGTAGCGGCTGGGGTATATCTGGTTGCGACAACATTTCCACTATTTATTGAGTCGCCAATCGCCTTAGATGTAGTGGCATATGTTGGTGGATTTACAGCCATTTTTGCCGCCTTTATTGGACTCACGCAACGTGATATGAAACGTGTTCTTGCCTACTCTACAGTTAGTCAGCTTGGTTTTATGATGATGGCCTTGGGAGTAGCTGGGGCGGCGGGTTATGTGGCAGGAACCTTTCATCTGATGACGCATGCTTTTTTTAAAGCATTATTATTCCTTGCCGCGGGTAGCGTGATACATGCGGTACACACTCAGGATGTATTTAAAATGGGTGGGTTATCGAAACGTATGCCGGTTACATCCGTTGTTTTTTTGATTGGTTGTCTTGCTATAGCTGGTATCCCTCCCTTCTCTGGCTTCTGGTCGAAGGAAGAGATTTTTGGAGCGGTGTATGCAGCCGGGCGATATGACTTATTAATCATTGCGATTGTCGCTGCATTCTTTACCGCTTTTTATATGTTCCGTTTGTATTTTCTTACGTTTAGAGGAGCGCCTGCTTCTGAAGGGGCTAAAAAAGCATATGAATCACCAAGTGTTATGACGATTCCGATGCTCCTGCTAGCTTTGCTGGCAATTGGTGCCGGGTTTATTAATCTACCGAATGCACCTATGCTAGGGGAATGGATGATGAGTGGCTCTGTCGGTCAGTTCATTATCGATAAATTTGGAGAAGAAGCTGGGCATAGTGCATTATGGTTGCAGATTGTAGCTGTAATCATTTCGTTGTTTGGAATAGGACTCGCTTATCTGATGTATGGCAAAAAAAATCTGCCAACCGATATTATATCCGAACAACTGCCATGGCTTTATCAGCTTTCGTACCGTAAATTTTACATGGATGAGCTCTATACATTTGTATTTATTCGTCCGCTAAAAGGCATTGGTCTTGCTTTTAACTGGCTGGATCACTACATCATTGGTGGTCTGGTTAGAAGCATTGGCGGATTGACCAACATGGTTGGAAGGTTACTAAGTCGCTTACAGTCCGGTCAGATGCAGACCTATGGCTTTGTAGTCTTGCTGGGGCTCGTTGTTCTAATGGTCAGTCTTACGGCGCTAGGAGGTGTTCCTTTTGTTAAATAGCTATCTGTTATCACTCCTGACGTTTTCGCCTATTCTGGCTCTCCTGATCTTATTGTTCGTTCCGAAGCAGCAGGTTAGCATTGTTAAACAAATTGGAGTTCTAGGAACGTTGGTGCCGTTGATTCTGGCATTTATGATGTTTGGTGCCTTTGACTATCAACAGAGAGGCAATCAATTTGAGGAACATGCGACATGGATTCAAATACCTGCATCCATCACGGCCGATCAAGAGCTATACAATTTGCATATTGATTATGAAATGGGTGTAGATGGAATTTCCATGCCTTTGATCCTGATGACAGCTATTATTGGAACACTAGCGGCCGTAGCCTCGTGGGGGGTAAAAAAGAGGGCGAAAGAGTATTTTGTGTTCTTTCATCTATTATTGATCGGGATGTTTGGGGTTTTTGCTGCTCAGAATTTGCTCTTGTTCTTCTTGTTCTTTGAGATAACTCTGGTAGCTATGTATTTCCTCATTGGAATTTGGGGTTATACAGATCGAGAAAAAGCGGCAAACCGTTTTCTTCTATATAACGGGGTTGGCTCAGCTCTCATGTTGGTCGGATTTATCACGTTGTTTTTTGTGAGTGCAATTGTGACACAAGAACCAACTATGAGCATTCCCGTCCTGACAGAAGCACTAACCTCTCCGAACAATGCGTTTATTGAACATGTTCCAGAGACGTTCCGTTGGGGATTGTTCCTGGTGCTATTTATCGCTTTTGGAATTAAGCTTCCGATCTTTCCTTTTCATACGTGGATGCTAAGAGTGCATGTTCAGGCTCCACCGGCTATCGTCATGATTCACTCCGGTATCCTCTTAAAAATGGGCGCATATGGGCTGTTACGCATGGGGATTGGATTTTTTCCCGAAACAGTTCAATATTTTGCGACAGGAATGGCAATTCTGGGGTTAGTTAATATTTTGTACGGGGCAGCGCTTGCCTTTGTCCAAAAGGATCTGAAAATGGTGCTAGCCTACTCCAGTATTAGCCACATGGGTATTATCTTATTAGGATTTGCTTCTATGAATCAGTTTGGTTTTCAAGGAGCTTTATTCCAAGTGATATCACATGGCTTTATTTCAGCGCTCATGTTCTTTTTAGTGGGAATCATTTGGGACCGCACGGGTACTTCTCAGCTGGATCAGCTAGGGGGATTAGCTAAATCAATGCCTTTCGTAAGTGGAGTTTTCCTAGCGGCTGGGATGGCTTCCTTAGGATTGCCGGGGATGTCGGGCTTTATCAGTGAGTTTTTTGCTTTCCTAGGTCTATTTGCGAGTCAGCCTGTTTTAGCGGCGATTGGTTCCTTAGGTATTATCTTTACTGCAGTCTATGTGTTGCGTGCCGTGCTGGCGATAACCTATGGACCGACAAACGAAAAGCATCTGGATTTGGCCGATGCACAGCCGATGGAGGTAATCCCGATTGTTGTATTGCTTGGTTTTATCATCCTGATCGGTGTTTATCCAGCGATGTTAAGCAATCCCTTGCAAGAAACGCTTAAAACCATTGTCATCCATGTGACGGGAATAGGAGGGTAAACGATGGACGTAAAAGATATTTTTTCCTATAACTGGAGCTATCTCCTGCCCGAGTTTACGATTCTTGGTTTTGCCACTGTCCTGTCCATAGTTGACTTGATTGCAGGTAAGCGTCTGAATCGAACGATCATGGGTTGGCTATCACTATTAGGCGTGCTTATAGCTGGGTATTTCATTGTATCTAATGTGACCTCGCTCAAAGAACCTGTCATATATATGGCAGATATGATGCGTGTTGATCATTTTGGTAGTGCATTTAAACTGATATTGTTAGCTGGGGTCGCGTTTGCTTTACTAATGTCGATCAGCTATATAAAGAAAACAGATGAGGTTGTCCATTCTGGAGAGTTCTACTATTTGATGCTAATGGGGCTAGTTGGGTGTATGGTGATGGCCTCTTCGGCTGATTTAATCACGTTATTCGTAGGGCTAGAGCTACTCTCTTTGGCATCGTATATCATGGTCGGTATGCGGAAAAAACGGACCGACAGCAACGAAGCTGCCTTTAAATACGTGGTAGCAGGTGGGATTGCTACAGCTGTTACGCTGTTTGGAATGTCCTATCTATACGGATTTAGCGGTACAACCAATCTGTACGAAATGACCCAACGTTTGTCAGAAGCCTACCAAAGTGGATTCGGTCCAATGATTCTGATCGGTTTTGTCTTTCTCGTGGCAGGTTTGACGTATAAAATCTCAGCGGTACCTAATCATATGTGGGCACCTGACGTGTATCAGGGAGCCGCTACGCCAGTTACTGCTTTTTTAGCGGTCGTTTCCAAGGGGGCTGGTTTTGCGCTCCTCATTCGCGTGATGATTTTAAGCTTTGCGGGGCTATTTAATCAAGAAACCAATCAAAGCGTCTTTGGTGGGATGCTATGGCTTCTATCTATCGTTGCCGGCTTGTCTATGATTGTCGGAAATACGCTGGCGCTACGACAAAAAAATGTGAAGCGTCTCATGGCTTACTCTGGGATAGCCCAAGCAGGTTACCTGTTAGTGCCACTGGTTATTTTGCATCAGACCTTCTTTTTTGAACAAATCATTTTCTATCTAGTTGCCTACCTGATGATGGCTTTTGGTGCTTTTGCACTGATTATGGTGGTGACAGAGGATAGAAAAACACAGGATATTAAAGCCTTTGCCGGTTTATACCATCGTTCTCCGTTGGCGGCAGTGGCTATGACACTATTCTTGCTTTCATTAGCAGGCATTCCTATTTCCGCTGGCTTCTTTGGGAAGTTTTATATTTTCCTAAGCGCAATTGGCAGCGGTAGCTTCTGGCTGGCAGGAATCATGCTTGCGACGAGTGTCGTTTCTTATTATTACTACTTTGGAATCATTCGACAGATGTATATGAGAGCTGGAGAGACAGAGGAGACATTACGATTGCCAATAGGAGTAACAATCATTGTAGTGCTGGCGGCGCTTGGAACCTTTGTCTTCGGACTTGTGCCAGAGGTTCTCATCCAGTACATCCATACTCACTTTAATCCAATGTTTAATTGGGGCGATATGCTGTAAGCAAGAATGTCAGGGAATAGAGAAAACACAGAGGATGGCTATCGGCTGTCCTCTTTTTATTAGAAAAAAGCGTATGTTTGTTCTGTCCTACTAATGGATCAGAGGCTGAGAAATCGTTAATTTTTTTACTACCTATAAAGTTTCTAACATCTCTATGATATCTAGCGCCTTTTCCTTTCAATGCCAACAGGTCTATGGTAAAGTAGTAAAAGAATTCACGCAGGGAAACATTACAAAAATGGAAAATGAGTTTATAGAAAGAAGTGAGAGTTTTGTTGCTCGGTTCAAATGGACTTTACTCCTTGATGATGATTCTTATTTCTGTCATCTGTATAGGTATTAGCTGGTGGGCTATACAAGCTTTTCGCTTTGATCTATTTGTAAAACGTGCAGATAGTGCCCAAACCAAGCTGTTACAAATCTTGCTTTCCATTGTTATCGGACATGGAGTAGCACGTTTTTTCATGGACTATTTAGGTTATTCTCTGTTACTGAATCAATTGTTTCAGTAGATTGGTATAACCCTCCAATTTTACGTACACAATGACTATTAAGATATAGAAAAAGTGTACGGGGAGAGGGAAAGAATGAAAAAGCATATATCTATGGTCTATGTTGTCTTGTTGTGTATTGGGCTGTTTGTTGCAAGTGGCTTTTCCTATTGGACACAAGTAACCAAAGCATCTGTGGCAGCGCAGTTAATAGAAGCTGCCGAAGCCACTGAGGCTACCATAACCGACATTGAGCATCGGACCAGTATACAGCTTGCAACTCTTAGCACGGCTACAGAGTTTCTTTCTCTCGGTCATGAATGGAGCGGTATTCTGGGGATACCTTCTGCACAAGCAGTAACCGCAGAGGGAAAACAGCTCATCTATCAAACCGAAGGAAAAGTGGGTCAAACCAAGCTTCATATTCGCTTGATAGGATTACCTGAGCCCCATAACATCAGCGTATATTTGGTGATCTCGTTGGAAGGGAAGCGGATTCATGCGCAAGATATGGAAAGAGCGTATGAAAAAGTTGTGGCTGAGACCAAAAGAAGGGGTCTGATTCCGCAATTTAGCACTTGTATTCGCGGAATATACAATGATACACTGAGTGATGGTTGGCAGGAGGCTAGGATTAATAAGGTTTTTGCCCTCCTCCAAGCACAAGAAGTTGAGCGATTACAGGATGAATCTGTGACTAGTATTTCGGGCTTTACCGCGCAATGGAAGCCGTATATAATAACCAACGATCAGAAAATGAATGTGCAAGTAGCGACACATGTGGATTCGTTGAACCAATTGACTAGGATCACCTTAGGGACACCTATCATCACAGCGGAATACTAAGCACGCGGAGGGGTATAACATTGGAAAAAATTATTGTCCGCGGTGGTAAGGCATTAGCAGGAAACGTAAAGGTTTCTGGTGCGAAGAATGCGGTTCTACCGATTATTGCTGCATCTATTTTGGCAGAAGAAGGAATATCTATCATTCATGACGTTCCTGGATTGGATGATGTCCATACAATTTGTGAATTGCTTAAAACCCTGCAAATTGACATTACATATCAAAATGAAATGTTAACCATTAATGCGACTGATTTAAAGGGTGTAGAAGCGCCTTATGAATTGGTACGCAAAATGAGAGCATCATTCCTTGTGATGGGACCTTTGCTTGCGCGTAAAGGAAAAGCTCGTATTGCGTTGCCTGGTGGATGTGCGATTGGTACGCGTCCAATTGATCAGCACCTTAAAGGTTTTGAAGCGATGGGTGCTAAAATTGAGATTGGCCAAGGATTTATTGAAGCGAATGTTAATGGTCGCCTGCAAGGAGCAAAAATCTATCTGGATGTTGCAAGTGTAGGGGCTACTGAAAATATTATGATGGCTGCATGTCTAGCTGAAGGAACAACAATTATTGAAAATGCAGCAGAAGAGCCAGAGATTGTGGATTTGGCTAACTTCTTAAATGGCATGGGCGCTAAAATTCGTGGAGCTGGTACAGGTTCCATTCGAATTGAAGGCGTAGAGAGCATGAAGGGCTGCACACATTGTGTGATCCCTGACCGCATTGAAGCCGGAACCTTTATGGTGGCAGCAGCTATTACAGGTGGAGATGTGTTTATTGAAGGAATTATTTCCGATCATGTCAAATCTGTAACTGCTAAGCTTCGTGAAATGGGTGTTACTGTTGATGAACAAGAAAACGGCATTCGTGTTACTCGCAAGGGTTCATTGAAAGCAGTAGACTTGAAAACATTACCGCATCCAGGGTTTCCAACTGATATGCAGTCGCAAATGATGGCGTTACAGCTTGCTTCGGAAGGGACAAGCATTATTACGGAAACTGTATTTGAAAATCGTTTCATGCATGTCGAGGAATTTAGACGCATGAGTGCTAATATCAAGATTGAAGGTCGCAGTGCTATTGTCGAAGGGAATGTGCCACTCACTGGTGCTAAAGTGAGTGCTACTGACCTGCGTGCCGGTGCTGCACTGATTTTGGCTGGACTGATTGCTGAAGGTGAGACAGAAGTAGGCGGCTTGCATCACCTTGACCGAGGTTATGTGAACTTCACTGAAAAATTGCAAATGCTAGGTGCAAATGTAAAGCGTGTGAAGGTAGAAGAGCAAGTAGCTCCAAGCTCTGAAAAAGTAACAGCGAAAGCCTTGAAAGTAAATCTATCTCCTAATTTTGCGTAACGTATAAATTAGGCTGGATAGGTCTGGGAATCCCTTGCCTTTTGGTGAGGGATTTTCTACATTTGTACTGGGATGAGTTCGAAACCCGTGGTAAGATGATGGATAAGCAAAAATAACTGATAACAAAATCAGCATGTAATGGATGGGAGAAGAAGATCATGGAGACTGTGAAAAGCAAAAAACTGCTAATGCTCCTGGAAGAAAATTGCCGACTGAGCAATAAACAACTTGCGCTCTTGTTGGATAGTACAGAAGAAGAGATTGAAGCAGAGATTAAGCGTCTGCAATCTGAGAAGATTATTGTGAAATATCCAGCACTGATCAACTGGGATCGTGTTGAGGATAATCATAATGTAACAGCCATGATTGATGTGAAAGTAACACCGATTCGTGAGGTTGGTTTTGAAAAGGTAGCAGAGCGCATCTCGCGTTTTCCTGAAGTAAAGGCCGTATACCTGATGTCAGGAGCTGGCTATGATATTTCAGTAGTATTAGAAGGCAAAACAATGCATGAGGTTGCTAACTTTGTTACGAAGAAATTAGCTGTTTTAGATAACGTTGTTTCTACAGCGACTCACTTTATTTTGAAGCGCTACAAGCACGATGGTACTATTTTAGAAGATAATGATGACGATCGCAGGATGGTGGTAACGCCATGAGTCAGGTGACTAATAAAAGCCGTTTGTCAGCCATCGTAGGAGAACTTAAACCTTCTGGCATTCGCCGCTTTTTTGATTTGGCAGCTTCTATGGAAGGTGTCATTTCTCTAGGGGTAGGAGAGCCTGACTTCGTGACGCCTTGGCGTATTCGTGAGGCATCTATCTCTTCTTTGGAATGCGGCTATACGGCTTATACCTCCAATGCAGGACTCATGGATTTGCGAAAAGAGATTCAGCGCTACACAGAGGAGCTAATCGGTGTTTCCTACGACCCTGCCAAAGAAATTATGGTGACAGTAGGAGCGAGTGAAGCGATTGATATTGCGCTTCGAGCGATTATTAATCCAGGTGACGAGGTGCTAATTGTTGAGCCATGCTATGTTTCCTACGAGCCTGTCATTCGTTTGGCTGGTGGAGTGCCTGTCTTTTTACACACGTATGCAGAAAACCAATTTAAACTGACACCACAGGAACTAGAAGCCAAAATTACGGAGAAAACTCGCGCGATTATTTTTTGTTATCCGAACAATCCGACTGGCAGCATTATGAGCTTGGAGGAATGGAAGGAATTAGAGCCGATCTTAACCAAGCATGATTTACTCGTCCTCTCTGATGAAATTTATGCTGAGCTAACCTTTGACCAAAAGCATGAGAGTATTGTGAGCTTACCAGGGATGAAGGAGCGTACGATCCTGATTTCTGGATTCTCTAAATCTTTTGCTATGACAGGCTGGCGTCTAGGTTATGTATGTGCTCCGGAAGATTTATTGCAGGGTATGTTAAAAATCCATCAATATACGATGCTTTGTGCCCCGATTACTGGACAGATGGGAGCCCTAGAAGCCTTGCGTGGAGGGCGTGACGATGTAGATCGTATGGTAGAGAGCTATGGCCAACGCCGTAACTTTGTTGTCAAAAGCTTCTCTGAAATGGGACTTTCATGCCATAGACCAGCGGGAGCCTTCTATGCCTTCCCATCTATCGCTTCTACTGGATTAGCATCCGCTGAATTTGCAGAGCGTTTGCTAATGGAAGAAAAGGTAGCAGTTGTTCCAGGCGATGTATTTGGTACTAGTGGAGAGGGATATATTCGTTGCTCATACGCTACATCCTTTGAACAATTGGAGAGGGCGCTAGAGCGTATGGGTCGCTTCGTAGGACGTCTCTCTTAACTTGCTTTTTCTAATCTTGTAAATCGTTCTATCCTCTTGCCTTCATTCATAGACTAGTACAGCAGCAGGTTGTCTAGTTGAAAAGGCAGGGGGATTTTTTATGAGGCGTTACCTTCTTTTTCTCATCTTCGCTCTACCGATTCTCCTTGTTTTTGTACCGGCGGCTCTAGTCATGTATCACACGCCCGATCCAGCAGTAGCCCCTGTTGTGATGGTGGAACAGCAGGGTGAATCCTATTCGGACAACCAGCCTCAGATAAATGTCTTTCGTAGCAAATCAAATAAGATTGAAAAAATGCCGCTAGAGACGTATATCGAGGGTGTGGTTGCGGCGGAAATGCCAGCCGAATTTGAGCTAGAGGCACTGAAAGCCCAAGCAATGGCAGCTCGAACCTATATTGTCCGGCGATTGGCGGAGGGTGATTTTAAAGACGTACCTAAGGGGTCGCATGTTCTTGATACAGTGAAGCACCAAGCCTTCTTAGGAGAAGCAGAGCGAAAGAAAATGTGGGGAAAGCAGTATGAGTGGAAGCAAAATCGGATTCATCAAGCTGTTAAAGGTACTATTGGCAAAGTACTAACCTATGAAGGTAAGCCAATTGAAGCTACCTTTTTTTCAACCAGTAATGGATTTACCGAGAATGCAGAGGATTACTGGTCATCCCGTATTCCCTATTTGCGGAGTGTAGCTAGTCCTTGGGATATTGATTCTCCTAGGTATGAACAAAGCGTTCAGATTCCAATTGAACAATTTCAACAAAGGCTAGGTGTAATGATTGTAGCGACTGCTTCTGATGGCCATTGGTATTCCATTGAGGAGCGAACAGCCGGTAACCGGATTGGACGTATTAAAGTAGGGGAAAAGGAGTTTAGCGGAAAGGAAATAAGAGAAAAGCTGCGTTTATCCTCTAGTTCATTTTCTATGAAAATCAAACAAGGAAATGTAGTGATCACCACAAAAGGCTACGGTCATGGAGTAGGCATGAGTCAATGGGGAGCCAATGGCATGGCGAAAGCAGGTAAATCAGCAGAGCAGATCGTGAAATACTACTATAAAGGAATTACCCTGCAAGATTATCAGAAGGTTATGAAAGTATAAGGTGTGAGAAAATTTTTTTAGTTTTCCCTTGTTTCTCAGGTTTATACGTCAAAAAACTGGCGATACTGAGGGATGAGGTGATCAAAATGGAAGATAAAAGAAATCAAAAACAACCTGTTTCTATGAAAAAGTCAACATGGAGAAGTATCCTAGGCAAAAAATGGGCATTCCCAGCTATCTACATCGGTACAGCAGCAATTATCCTAGCATTCGTGATGTGGTATCAAGGAAGCTTACTAAATCAAGCAACCAAGACTCCACAACAAATTGACAAGGTGACGGTAGTCAATGGTGAAAACAAACCAGCTACTGTTCATGAGAACGAGGAAGCTGTTGCGGTCAACAACACGACACCGACACTTGCGTGGCCGGTAGCAAAAGAAGTCATGTATGAGATTGGCATGGGTTTCTTCAATGAAGAAGCGAATGCTGATGAACAATCTAAGTCATTAGTCAAATTTAACGATTCTTTCGTACCGCATACAGGGATTGATTTAATCTCTACGAACGGTAAAGGATTTGATGTAGCAGCTGCTGGTGACGGGAAAGTTATGAAAGTTTACAATGATCAATTGGTAGGAAATTTAGTGGAAATCGAGCATGCCAATAAGCTGGTAAGTGTATATCAGAGCTTGGAGAAAGTTACCGTGAAGGAAAATGATGAAGTTAAGCAAGGGCAGGTCATCGGTACAGCAGGGCGTAATGTATTTGAGAAGGATGCAAAAGCACATCTCCACTTTGAAGTTCGCATGGATGGAAACTCCGTTGATCCGCACAAGTTTTTAAAAGAAGCACAACCGCAATAAACGGAAAATGTTTCAGTACAGCTGTCGCATAGCCTTAGGAAAAAAGGGTTGGGAGAAATCTCAGCTCTTTTTTTATGGCAGGTCTGTTGTTGTGTAAAAGCAGCCAAACCCTAGATGTGGTGCGGATAATTGCCTAGCTAGTGTACAAACCCTCAAAAAAAGATGGGTACTTGTTGGCTTGTCACATGAGGATATGTAGAATATGTGTCCCCCTCAACCCATATATTGTATCAGACAATTTGATGCTGGGAGGCGAGGGGCGTGCACGATTACATCAAAGAGCGAACCATTAAAATAGGTAGATATATTGTGGAAACGCGCAATACGGTTCGCATGATCGCCAAGGAGTTTGGAGTGTCCAAAAGTACGGTCCACAAGGATTTGACGGAAAGGCTGCCAGAGATCAATCCCGAACTGGCTAACCAAGTAAAAGAGATTTTAGAATATCATAAAGCAATTCGTCATTTACGTGGTGGAGAGGCTACCAAAATCAAGTATAAGCGCAAGAATAAAAAGGCTCGCAGAGAGCAGGAAGAGAGTGTGTAAGAAATATTTTATCTAATGAAGGTTTTCCTTGTACATTTCCAAAATAATTCCTATAGTATTAGGTAGCAAGGTTAGTAAGTACAGGGAGGCCCTTTCATGTTGAGTAAAGATATTGGAATCGACTTAGGAACTGCCAATGTGTTAATTTATGTTAAAGGCAGAGGCATTGTTTTAGATGAACCGTCCGTAGTAGCAATAGATGATCATACCAAAAAGGTTTTGGCTGTCGGGAACGAAGCACATCGTATGGTCGGCCGTACACCAGGAAACATTATTGCGATTCGTCCTTTGCGTGATGGGGTTATAGCTGATTTCGAGATTACAGAAGCAATGTTAAAACACTTTATGGCTAAAATCGGAGCAAAAAGCTTTTTCGCGCGTCCTCGTATTCTTATCTGCTGCCCAACCAATATTACATCTGTTGAGCAAAAAGCAATCCGTGAGGCTGCTGAGCGAAGTGGAGGGGCACGTGAAGTGTTCATTGAAGAAGAACCAAAGGTGGCAGCTATCGGAGCTGGAATGGATATTTACCAACCATCTGGTAATATGGTAGTTGATATAGGCGGTGGAACCACGGATGTAGCGGTTCTATCCATGGGAGATATCGTCACCGCCTCATCGATCAAAGTAGCTGGTGATAAATTCGACCTAGCCATTATGAGGTACATAAAGAGTAAATATAAAATGTTAATCGGAGAACGGACGGCTGAAGACATCAAAGTACAGATCGGAACTGTCTATGGTTCACGCCAGGATGAAATGGACATCCGCGGACGTGATATGGTAAGTGGCTTGCCGCAAACCATCACGATTCGTTCGCAGGAGGTACAGATTTCCCTGGCTGAATCAGTGAGTCAGATCGTACAAGCTTCAAAAAATGTTTTAGAACGAACACCTCCAGAGCTTTCTGCCGATATTATTGATAAGGGAGTTTTCTTGACCGGCGGAGGAGCGCTCCTGCACGGTTTAGATCAAATGCTGATGGACGAGCTGAAGGTACCTGTATTGGTTGCAGAAGAACCCATGAACTGCGTAGCCAAAGGAACAGGCTTGATGCTTGATTATCTGGATAAACTTCCTAGTCGTAAAAAGTTTTTTGGATAAGGAGGAGTTCTCTTGATTAGAGGGCTATACACGGCCGGCTCCGGCATGGTGGCATTGCAGAACCGTCAAGAGGCGTTGGCTAACAATTTGGCCAACATAAATACACCAGGATACAAACAGAATGAGGGCGTGCTACGCTCGTTTCCTGAAGAGCTATTGATGCGTATGAATGATGAAGAAGGTCCCGAGGTAAAGGGCTACCCGAAGATTGACAGGCATTCGGTACAAATCGGCAGACTGCATCAAGGTGTCTATATGTCTGAATCGATTTCTAACTTTATTCAAGGCGATATTGCTGAGAGTAATAATCCGTATGATGTTGCTTTGACGGATAACCTGCCAATCCCGGAAAATGCCCCCCTCTTTAATCGGAAACCAGTTCAGCCTAAGCTATTTGTTAGTGTAGCTAAATTGGAAAACGTAAACGGGACGGCAACAGCGGAACAAATTCGCTATGGACGCAATGGGAATTGGAATGTAAATACCCAAGGATATCTGGTGAATTCTGATGGCTACTATCTGTTAGGCAATGATAATCGTCCTATTCAGATTAGTGATGACACGGGTCTATTAGATGGGAAAATAACGATTGATGCTGATGGACTCATTCACCTGTCAGACGGTACGACACGTCAATTAGGACTTGTAAAAGCAAATAATCCTTTTCAAATGGTGCGTGAGGGAAACAATGTATTTCGTCCGCAAAATCCTGAGGATGTACAAGCTCTTGACGGTACTGACACTGGGCGCTATGCTATCCGACAAGGATGGATTGAGCGTGCCAATGTTGATCCAACCCGTACAATGACTGATATGATGACGGTAATGAGATCGTATGAAGCAAATCAGCGCGTAATTACCACATTGGACGGTACGATGGATAAAGCCGTAAATGAAGTTGGACGTGTAACCTAATAGAAAAGGGGAGCCTGCATGCAATCATTAAATATTTCTACATCTGCCCTGCGTGCTGTCCAACAGGTGCTTGACGTTACATCAAATAACATTGCTAATGTGAACACTGTAGGTTTTAAGGGGAGCAGCGCAGATTTTTCCGAGTTGTTGTCAGACACTATGGACAAACAACCAGTTACGGATCAAGTCAATCGTAATACGCCAGCGGGCATCTCTATTGGAAGCGGTGTGAAGCTGGGCATGACCCGCACCAGTCTAAAGCAAGGTGGAGTGCTTACGACAGAAGCTCCCACTGACCTTATGATTGAAGGCGACGGCATGTTTATAGTCCGCAAGCAAATGATGGATGAAAACGGACAAGTCATTTTCCGTAATGGACGCCCTGCAGAAGAGTATTATGCAACACGTAATGGTAATTTCCATTTGCAAAAGAATGCAAATGAGCGGTATAATCTGCTAACGGCTACTGGTGAAGTACTTGTCGACGCTTCAGGTATTGAAATTGATATCGATGACCCGCAAGGCGGACAAATTACTGTCAACGATCACGGTGAAATCCTTGTTAATGGAAAGTCAGCATCTATCAGTACAATTCCTTTATTTAAGATTAAAAACCAAGATCGATATGAGAGAGTAGGTCAAAATAATCTACGTATTACGAATAACGCCGCTGATTTGGCAGGTATGACCAGAATTGATTATGCTAGTGGTGAAGGTCAACTGCGCCAAGGCATGCTGGAAACTTCAAACGTAGAGCTGAATCACGAAATGACTCAGCTTATGCTAGCTCAACGTGCCTACCAATTTAATGCACGTGCGCTATCAATTAGCGATCAGATGATGAGTACAGCAAATATGCTACGTAGCCGATAGGAAATTAGTAAGGAGGACCCCAAGCAGTGAACCAGGTGAGAGGACGTAACACACAACGTGAAGAGTTGGATGCAAAAGAGGTAAAGTCGAAAAAAGGTAGGAGCTTCCCAAGAGTGCTTGTAAAAGTAACCATGGTGCCTATCCTGTTATTTATCTCTCTTGCGATAGGCCTTGCTATCGGGTTTTCTGTCGTGGGAAAGATGCCTCTATCCCAAGCATTCCAGTTTGAGACGTATAAGCATATTTACGATTTGATGTTTTCAAATTAATAAAGTACAAGCATGATCAGATAGAAGTCCTTTTCTGTAGGGGAAGAGGGCTTCTTTTTTCATGATGAGGGTGCAAAATGGAATAGATTTGATTCCTTCCTTACTCCTAGTTGCTGTTTGTTCGCTGAAAAGGGTATAATGAGAAGTGCTTGTGTGAACATAAGATGAACGATTTTCTCTGGAAAATACTCTTCTCGCTCTTGTTACAGAGCCGGAATAAACGGAGGTATGCTCGGTGAATGTTCCTAATGCGTTAACTCTTTTACGCATCGCATTGGTCCCGATCTACCTGATTGTGTTCTTTTCCGACCATATTATCTGGGCCTATTTCATTCTTATCTTCGCAGGCCTTACGGATGTGGTGGATGGATATATAGCACGTACTTATAAAATGACTACTGCAACAGGTGAAATGCTCGATCCACTAGCCGATAAATTGATGATGTTAGCCGTTATCTTTTCGTTCTTGCTATCTGGTCGTATCAGCATTTGGGCTGCATCCGTATTCTTTTTACGAGATTTAGCAATGATTATTCTTTCTGCCTTTTTTCATTTTCGTGGAAAGAAGCTCGTATCGGCTAATATTTATGGGAAGGTAACCACCGTGTTATTTTATATCGTGTTTACTTCCATCATGTTTCAATACACATATGGTGAATTATTTTTATGGATCGTTATTTTGTTCTCCATTTTGACCAGTGCCATTTATTTAATGAAAGTATTATTGTTAAACAAGGATATAGGAGAAAAGAGCACTCCGTAACCGAAGTGCCCCTTTATAGGAAACCCTCGTCCTGATTGGGACAAGACAAGGGAGTACTTATATTGTAAGTAGATCGAACAACTCACATACATAGCATAGCTAGTGAAAATATGGAAGTGGAGGAAAAACGCGTGGAATATCCAACAATCTTAGATGCTGTACAAATTCAGGAGATCATCCCTCATCGCTATCCATTTCTTTTAGTGGATCGAATTGTAGAGGTAGAATACGGGAAACGCTCTGTTGGATTGAAAAATGTAACGATGAATGAACCATTTTTTCAGGGGCATTTTCCCGGCTATCCTGTTATGCCAGGCGTATTAATTGTGGAAGCACTTGCTCAAGTCGGTGCAGTAGCAATTTTGGGTAAAGAAGAGAATAAAGGGAAATTAGCTTTTTTTGCAGGTATTGACAATTTCCGTTTTAAAGAACAAGTAAAGCCAGGTGACACATTGCTGTTAGAAGTAGTAATGACAAGGGTTCGCGGTTCTGTTGGAAAAGGAAATGCAGTGGCGCGAGTTGGCGAAAAAGTAGTGGCAGAAGGCGAAATTATGTTTGCCATCGCCAATAAATAAGCAAATTAGACAAAGAAGAACATGGGCACATTCTGGAATTGATCTTGAATGTGCCTTTCTTTTAGAGTAAAATTGGCTACGTGCAACCTGTCTCTTTAAGGCCTACATAATAGAATTAGTGGGGGCATATATTATGAAAGTCGCGCGAATCCTGGGGGTTCCGTTTTCTACTAAAGGTTTGCAGGATACGGTGCAGCATTTGACCGATCTTGTCAGACTTGGGGAGCGTACACACGTCGTTACCGCCAATCCAGAAATCGTGATGCTATCTCAAGGAAACAAAAACATGGCACGCTTGATGGAACAAGCCTATGTAGTGCCAGATGGCATTGGAATTATTTATGCAGCTCGGTGGTTAAACGCCCCGATACGCGAACGTGTTACAGGTGTTGAATTATTAGAGCATCTCATGATACAAGCCAATGAAAATCATTGGGGAATTTATTTATTAGGGGCTTCGCCGGATGTAAATGAGAAAGCGGCTGAAGTTCTACAGGAACGTTTTCCACAAGCAAACATTGTTGGTCGACAACATGGATATTTTAAGCCTGAGGAAGAGGCCAGAATTGTCGCAGATATACAAGAAAAGAAACCAAATTTACTATTTGTAGCCATGGGTGCACCAAAACAAGATGAATGGATAGCAAAATACTGGGATGCACTTCCTGTTTCACTTGCTATGGGAGTTGGAGGATGCTTAGATGTCATTTCTGGTAAAGTAAAACGTGCCCCACAAATGTGGCAGCAATTACACTTGGAATGGCTATATCGCTTACTAAAAGATCCATCGAGATGGAGAAGACAACTGGCAATACCACACTTTGTCGCCACAGTGCTGTGGAGCCGTTTGAAGAAACGTTCCGAGTCTCAGTAGAGAGGGGAAACATCATGTCTGGTTATGTCTTCGGACTGTTGACTGCAATGGTTGTGGCTTTTATCGCTACACCATATGTAAAAAAACTAGCAATAAAAATTGGAGCAGTTGATGCTCCCAACGATAGAAAAGTACACACCAAAATTATGCCGCGCATGGGTGGACTTGCGATTTTTATAGGATTTGTAGTGGCGCTGTTTATTTTCTTAAAGCCTTTAACAAATGAAATGCTGGGAATCTTTATAGGTGGAACGATTGTGCTAATCACCGGGATTCTCGATGATAAGTATCAGTTGTCCCCTAAGTGGAAGCTGCTTGGGCAAATCATCGGAACAGCGGTTGTCGTAATCGGGTTTGGCTTAAAGATTGGAGTAGTGAATCTTCCATTCGGGGATGTTGGCTTAGACTTCTCCACAGGCTGGTTAGCTGTACTAGCTATTCCTATTACGATGGTATGGATTATTGGGGTCACTAATGCCATTAATCTGATTGATGGATTAGACGGACTGTCTGCTGGTGTGTCTGGTATTGCCACAGCTACTATGGGTGTTATGGCGATTATCATGAAGGATACTGGTGTTGCGATGTATTGCTTCATTTTGCTTGGAGCAATCATTGGCTTCCTTTATTTTAACTTCCATCCAGCCAAAATTTTTATGGGTGATACAGGAGCGTTATTCTTAGGATTTAATTTAGCGGCTCTTTCCATTATGGGCTTTAAAGAAGCGGTATTTGTTTCCTTTATCATTCCAATTGTGGTTCTGGGGGTTCCGTTGTGGGATACGTTCTTCGCGATTGTACGTCGTATTCTGAATAACAAACCAATTTCCAGTGCAGATAAAGGGCACTTGCACCACTGCTTGTTGAATATGGGACTCTCCCATCGAACAACAGTTATCACAATCTATGGAATGAGTGCGTTTTTTGGTGGAGCAGCTATCCTGCTTACAAAGGTAACCAACGCACAGCATACCATTTGGATGACGCTTATTATTCTGGCTGTTTTAGGGTTTGTCATTCACATGGTGACCGAAATTGTAGGCTTGGTTGGTCGTAAGCACCGTCCAATCCTCAATGCTTATGAACGTTTAAAATTAAAAGTAAGCAACTCGATGCGTCGAGGTCAATAATAGTAAGAGCCGCTCTTCAATTAGCGGCTCTTTTTTATTTTAGACACGGCTGAAAAAATTACGAACGATAAACATGAAGCCCAAGATTTAAAAGGTAGTGATAAAAAATTGATGGATCACTTTTCATCTCCTAGACATTAGGAGAGAAAAGTAGGCAAACAAAAACGGATTATGTATGTGTTAGGGTTGAAAATAAGCGGGAAATGAACTGTTGCGTGTTTGATTTTTTTAAGAAATAAATCTTTGTCTGTAAATTTTCCTTCATTAATATAGGTGCAAAGTTAGAAATAAAAAACACCTGCCGTAATTTGGCAAGTGCTTGTTCATACGAGTAAGGTCTAGTATTTCACAAATAATCCTTATATAGTTGTATAGGAAACCATTTGTCTAATAGGAAGGTGCAACCTTCAAATGGTTTTATGCGTATAGTTAAGTAGATACTGGTTTTGTATAATCTTTCAAGATGTCATCCCTTTTTTATTCGGTATCTTCCTGAATGGCTTCGACGGGTAGCTCTACATACTCTTTATTTCCGAGGGTCAGTGTAGCCTTACCATTTGTAAGATCTGTGATTCGTTCGATAAAGGCTGTTTCCTCTCCTTGTGGCAACTGTACCCGAACGGTTACGGAATCGGCGTAATCAATACCTGCTACTCGGTGGTTTCCCAGTCGCAGCTCGTTTTCCACCTTCCCCCACCAATGATAATCTAATGAAATGATTACTTCTTGGTGAAGAATGTGGGCAACGATGCCGGCTGCTTTCAATGCTGTGACCGTACCTGCTGTATAAGCGCGTACCAGCCCGCCTGCTCCTAATTTGATACCACCAAAGTAGCGAGTTACGACAACAACCGTATCTTTTACCCCATTTTTCTTGATGCATTCTAATATGGGCTTTCCAGCTGTGCCGCTTGGTTCACCATCGTCGCTGGAACGCTGGATTTGGTCATTCTCCCCTATGACGAATGCAGAACAGTTATGGGTTGCGTCCCAATGCTTTTTCTTTATCATAGCGATGAAAGCAGTCGCTTCTTCTTCTGTAGTTACACGCTGTGCGTAACCAATGAAGCGGGACCGTTCAATAACGATCTCATCTTCTCCGTAGCCAGCCAGGGTTTTATAATGTTGTAACATTTGCATCACCTCATGCTACCAGCATAACGAGAAACAGAGAACCTTGCAAACGTTGTGTAATTTTTTGCAGATAGTAGACGTATTGTAAATGAGTACAAGGAAAAATGCATTTGCAATACAAGCAATTTGCATAAGAGACCTGAGTGTTGTATACAAGACTTAGGATGAAGTAAATCAAAGTCTAAGCAAATCTGTAACAAAATACGAATGATTTGCCAGAGACCAATTTACGCCAAATATGGTATGGTACTAATGTAGATAGACGTGAAAGTTTCATAAATCGAATGGTAAGAGAGAAGGAGTGTACAGATATGAATTTTCCTTATTCAAAAAAATGGGTTGCTCTAACAGTAGCAGCGATGGTTATGACTTCAGGTAGTGGACTTGCTGCGGCAGCCACTACAGCAGCACCAACAACAACTCAACAAGTGACTGTTAAGAAGGAACAAGAAGTAGGAGCTAACGATCTTACTATTGAAAAAGCGGTACAGCTTACATTAGAAAATAATCTGGACTATAAAAAAGCAAAGATTGCTGTAGATAATGCGATGATTGCCGCAAACGCGGCTGCTTTCGCTAGTACTAAAGTCAAGGAAGGCATGATTGAAGATGTTGGCACTGCGAATAGTAAATATGTAGGAACGGTTAAAGCGGAGGGACAGGAGAAGCTTGGGAAGCTTGCCTTGAAACGTTCTGAGGGTAGCTTTAAGCTAGGTGCAGAGAAACTATACTTTGATTTGTTAAATGCTGAGGATGATTTAACATTAAAAAAACAAAGTCTGGAACGTTCCGAATCTCAGTTGAAAATTGCTAATGCAGCATTTGGTGTAGGTACACGTGCAAAAACGGATGTATTGCAAGCAGAAGCAGGGGTAGCTCAGGCTAAGGCTACAGTTGCTCAAGCTGAGTCTGCAAAAGACATCGCCAGACTAGAGCTTAACAAATTTATGGGTGTAGACCTGAATAAAAAATGGAACCTACTGACAAAACAAACAAGTGAAAATGTAGAAGTGATGGATGTTGAAAAAGCAATCAACAAAGCATTAAAAGAACATGTAGACATCCTAACTGCTCAACAAGAAATTACAAACTCAGAAAAAGAACTGGAAGTCATTGAGAAGTACTCGATCCTCTCTGGATTCGGGGGCCAAAAAGCTAAGAATGACTACGAAACAAATAAATTAGCTTTAACACAAACACAAAATCAAGTTAAAGTGGATCTCATGCAGTCCTACTACAACTTAAATTCAATTAAAACTGCACTAGAAGCCCTTAAAAAGGGTACAGAAGCTGCAACAGAGAACTATCGTTTAACTAAGTTACGCTTCGAGAACGGCTTGGCAACAGCAGTTGAGGTAGTTACTGCTGAGGAAGAGCTATCTAAGGCGGAAAACAGCTATCAAAAGAATTTGCATCAGCTAAACCTGGCTGTTATGTCATACGAAAATGCCGTTTTGCAATCAACTAAAGGTTAATAAAACACACAAAAATAGGGGAATTACCAACTGTTTGTAGGCAAACAGTTAAAGAGGGGATAGATTATTCTATCCCCTCTTTTTTGGTATGCGGTAGCAAAAATGGAAAAAGATTGTAGGTGACAATTGGAAATTCGATATTTATAATTACCTTTGTGACTCAATTCATCCAGAATTATCAACTTACGAAAAGTTTTTTAAAAAAATGTACGCAACAACCGCAACTTTTTAAAATCCTATGCGTTTAATAGTATGTCGAAGTAATTACGGTTAGATTCCTAAAAAAGGATTCACGAAGTCTAGCAACTATGATACACTAATGACTGTTGCACTTTTATGACATGATTCGCTAGTTTTGCGTAATTTATGAAGGATTTTGTTCTTTCTATATGCGATCCTGCGAAAGGGGGTGAAACGCGCTTGCAGGATTCGGGCTGGAAAAAGAAAGAGACAACTAGTAATAAGATATCCCAAAATCAATTGTTATATACTAGAGGAGGAGAACCTAAGGTTATGAAAAAGGTTGTTAATAGCTTATTGGCAAGTGCACTAGCACTATCCGTAGTTCCTGTTGTTGCAGGAGCAGAAGAAGCAGCAAAAACTACAGAAGAAACAAAAACTACTGCACCACAATTAGATCCAAGCATGGAGAAAGTTATCAAACGTTTGCAAGCACTTGGTTTGGCTGCAGGGGATGAAAAAGGTAACCTTAACCTTGACCAAACAATCAAACGTTCTGAGTTCGCTACTTTGATGGTACGTGCTCGTGGACTTGAGCAAGCTGCAAACACTGCAACTTTCAATCCATTCTTTAAAGACGTTACTGCTACTGACTGGTTCAAAGGTTGGGTTAGCATCGCAGTTAGCGAAGACCTTGCAAAAGGTTACCCAGACAAAACTTTCCGTCCAAACAACACAGTAACATATGCTGAAGCAGCTACTATGTTGGTTCGTGCACTAGGTTATGAGCCAATGGCACTTCAAAAAGGTACTTGGCCAAACAACTTCATCGCACAAGCGTCCACTTTGGGAATTTCCAATGGCGTAACTATCGATGCTAACAAACCAGCTGTTCGTGGTGACGTATTGAAGATGTTAGACAACTCTCTTCGTGTTGATCTAATGAAACAAACAACTGTTGGATCTAACAACAATCACGAAGTTCTTGCTGGTAAGAACCTTCTAACTGAGTACCTACATGTACATGTTTACGATACAAAATGGACTATGACTGATCGTAACAAACCTGAAGATCTTCCTTCAGTTTCTAACGTACCAGTAATCGGTCTTGGATCTTTGAAATACAACGAAGTAGAATTGACTTCTGACAGCAAATCTTTCTTCAACAAAGTGAAGTACAAAGTTGCTGACAGCATCAATGCTAACGACTACGCTGGTCAACGCGTACAAGTATGGATCAAAGACAAAGACAACACTGTAGTATGGATGGAAGGTTCCGAAGACGAAACAGTTGTTTTCGATAAATACAAAGCTATCCATGTTAATGGTAAAAAATTGTCTCCTTCTAAAGACAAAGACCAAATCAAAAAAGACAAGTTCGAGAAACTTACTCTAGAACTTGATAGCGAGAAAAAATACGATTTGGCTGAAGATGTAACTGTAACGTTCAACTTTGAGCGCGCTACAAAAGCATCTGATGTACAAGATGCTCTACAAAGATTGCTAGAAGCTGACGATGCTTATTCTGTTAAGCTAGTTCTTAACACTAAGAATGAAGTTCGTTACCTAAGCATCGTTGACGATCGCAGTGGCGACCAAAACTGGGTAAACAACCACTTCGGTTCTGAGCTTATCAAAAAAGTGTCTGACAAGAAAGTCACTACTTTGGTAGGTAAAGATCTATCTCTTGATGGTAAAAAAGAAGGCGTTGACTACCTAGTATTCTTGGATGGTAAACCAGCTAAATTGGCTGACCTTAAAGAAATGGACGTTTACCATGCATACCGTGCAGACGGTAACAAAGACAAACTTTTAATCTTCGCTAACCGTACTGTAGTTGAAGGTAAAGTTGAAAAAGTTCGTACGAAGTCTGAAAGCGACTACCGCATCAGCATCGACGGTAAAGAATACCGTTTCAGAAATGCTTCTTTCGCGAAAGACAAAGACAAGGAAATCGAAGACACTATCTCTTCTGATGATGTTAAGAACCTTGAAGGTACAAAAGTTAAAATCTATCTTGACGCTGTAGGCCGTATTCGCCACATCGAAGGATATGAAGCTAACGATCGCAAACAATTGGCAGTTATCTCTACTTCCGGTACTTGGGATAATGTCAACGATAGATATGTCTTCAAAGTTTTCACTGAAAAAGGTAAAACTACTTCAGTTAAACTAGAAGGCAAATATATCAAAAACGAAAAAGGCGACAAGTTCAGCGACTTGAAGAAAAAAGAAGACGAACTTGCTAAAGAATACCTAACTTTGTCCAACGACAAAAAATTTATCCTTGCACAAATCGAAATGAATGCAAGTGGTGATATTGAAAAAGTTGAAATGAAAGACCCTTCTAAAGTAAAATCTCTATCCAAATCTGAATGGAGCAAAAACTCCAAGAAGAGCGATGAGACAGTTAAAATCAACGGTAAAACGTATGAATACAATAGCAGCACTGTCTTGATCGACGGAACTAAAGATCTTACTTCTTCCGGTAGCAAACCTGAACTGAAAAGTCCTAAGATCTTGAAATGGAAAGACGTTGCTGAGAAAGACGCTGAAGTTTACTACACTGTAGACGGTAGCGATCTAGAAGCAGTATTCGTTGTAGATTCCAAAGGTCTTGCATCTGGTTCTGAGTTTGGTGTGGTTACTGAAGCTTACACTAAAGGAAGCACAGACTACCTAAAAATCAAACACCGTGATGACAACAACAAATGGGTTGAAGAAGACTTCAAATATGATGGTGACAACGGCGACAAGCTTGAGAAAACTTTCATCCGTTACAGCGTAGATAGCGACAAGCTAATCGAAGAGGATGATGTTAAAATCATCGTTAACGCTCGTGGTGACGAGTACAAATACGAAACTATCAAATCTTCTGAACATGAAGATGCTGGTGTAGAAGCAGTAATTCCTGCACTTGTAACAAAAACAGAATCTAAGAAGATCTACTTCAACACTGCAGATTCTAAGAAAGAAAGCGTAAGACTTAACAAAGACGTTGTTTACTTCGACAAAGACGGTAAAGACCTTGGCGGAGTTGACACTGATGACTATGTAGTACTAGTTGATACTGATGATGATTCTGACGATATCGATTATGTATTGTATGTAATCAGCACTGACGATGCAAAAACTGAGGGTTACCTGAAGAAAGATGAAAACAAAGAAACCCTAATGGATCAATTCCTAAAACAAAAATGGAATGGTGAAAAACCAGATCCAAGTGAAGATGCTGATCTAGACATCACTACACAAAAAGCTACTGAAGTACTTGCAGGAGTTTATGGTTATGAGATCGCTGGTAAATTAACTGGTGATTTGAAAGATGAAAAAGAAGTAACAATCGTTCTTGGCGACAAAGAATTTACTGCAGAAGTTAAAGACGGTAAATTTGATTTCACTAAGAGCTACAAAAAAGTTGACGAAGCTTATGTAAAAGTAGGCAAAGAAAAATTTGATCTAAATATCAAATTTAACAAATAAGGTACAGTCGTCAATCTTATAAGCCAAAATGTATGGATAGATTAGAGACTTCGGTCTCTAATCTATCTAATACATAAATGTTATGTAAACAAGCAAATTAGATTCTTCAATATACGATATTTGGAGGGGTAGTAAGTGAATAAAAAAGTAATCCTATCAGTGCTATCTACAGCACTAGTAACTAGTATGGCTACTTCTGCTTTCGCAGCATCTGGCGGAATTTATATTGGTGGAAAAGTGGACAGATTCTATTCTGACGATGCATTCATTAAACAAAATGCAATGCTAGTTAAAGATTTATATGATTCCGGTCTAGAGAATGTTGAAAACAGCGTTCTTTATGTAAACTGGGATGGTGAAGTAGCTACATTGCAAGAATTGATGGACGCTAAACTAGCTGGTAAAGAAGTTAAATACAGAACGGTAACTAGCGAAGACTTCGAGAAAATCGGTGGCGAAGAAGGTTTCTACGCTGTAGATGCTCAAGGTAAAGTTTCTACTGAAAAAGAAATGCAACCTGAGCAAAAACCTCTTAATCCAGATGCAATTCTAAAACAAGCTGAAGAAGCAGTTGTTGCTTACGAAGCTGCTGCACTTGACACTCCAGAAGCAATCGCTAAAGCGGAAGCTCTTGGTGTAACTGCAGTTGCTAAAGTTAGCGCTGTAACTGACGCTGACAAAAAAGCAGCTCTTGAAGCTCGTGTAGCTAAGAAAAAAGCTGCTGTTGATGCTGCTAAAGCTGGTGATTTGAAAGTTGAAAGCGTAAGTGCTATTAACTTAAAACAAATCAAAGTTAACTTTACAAAAGCTGTTGATGAAGCAAGTATTAAAACAGATAAATTTAAGGTAACTGGTTCAAACACTGTAATCGATGCTAAACTATCGGACGACAAAACATCTGTTGTATTGACTCTAGGAACAGCACTTGTTAATCAAACAGGTAAAATATCAGTAACTGTAGACGGGAAAATTAAAGATACTGCAGGAGTAGAATTAGGAGACGATTTTACCGTACAAAATATTTCTCTAACAGACCTTACTCTTCCAACAGTATCTGCAGTTAAAACTGTTGGTAACAAAAAATTAGAGGTAGTATTCAGTGAACCAGTTAAAGATACTGCTGTAAAAGTACCATCTAACTACACAATTGATGGTCAACTATTCTCTGCTACTTCATTGGAACTTGATGCTACTGGTACAAAATTAACAATTCAACTTGCTAATGCTCTAACAGCAGGTGAGCATACGTTAAAAGTAAAAGCAAATGTATTGGAAGACTACGCTACATTAAAAAATGTTGAGTTAGAGTCTAAATTCTCTGTTGATGGAATTGTAACTGCACCAACAGCTACTCTAGTAAGTGCTTCTACAACAGCAGTTACTTTCAAATTCGATCGTGAAGTAAAAACTACTCCTGTTGTAAAATTTGGAGCAGTAACTGCAACTGTTGAACAAGACAGATTAGATAGAACCAAATATACAGCTACTTTTGGTACTAATTTCCCGAATGCTGGTGGAGAAATCGTTATTGCTAAAGGTATTGAAGATTTTTACGGAAATAAAACTACTGAAGATATCAAAATCTCCTTTAAGCCAGAAATTGATACCGAAAAACCTTTTGTGAATGCAGTTACAGCAGATTCTGAGGAGAAAATTATTGTTTCCTTCAATGAAAAAGTTAAACTTGCTGGTGCAAAAGTTACTTTAAAAAATAAAGACGGTAAACTTATCAGCATTCAACCAATAGCATTTGAACAAGTATCTGGTACAGATGATGAAACTAAAGTAGTTGTCAAATTACCAGGTGGTGCTAAGTTTAATCCAGAAGAATCTCCTTTCAAACTTAGTATTTCTGAAATTAAAGATTTAGCAGGTAACCCAATGGATGCAGTTGTTGACCATTTGGTAATCGTTCCAGATAAGACAGCTCCGGCAGTTGCTAGCAAAATCAAAGATTCTGCTAAGAACAAAGTAGTTATTGCATTTAATGAAAAATTGGATCTAACTTCTGCTACAAATGTTGCTAGTTTCAAATATGCAATTGCTAATAAAGGTATCTACAACCTACCAGCTGGTGCAACAGTTGATCTAGATGCAACAGGTAAATCTGTTGTATTCACATTCCCTACTTCTTGGAAACAAGGAAATACTCCTGTTTCAACTGCTGATGTAGCATCTATCTACTTAGCTGGAATTAAAGACTTAGCAGGTAATACAATCGATGATCAAGAAGTTTCTTTGGTTGGCGCAGTAGCTGAAACATTAGCAACTGTAGAGAAAGCTGAAGCAGTAGATGCAAAAACAATTAAAATCACTCTTTCTAAAGATGGTGGAGTACCTTCTATTCTTTACGCTGGTGATTTTGTAGTAACAGATGGTAGCAAGGATGTAAAATTGGCTAATGCAACTATCGATGGTCGTGTAATTACACTAACACTTGTGGATGAGCTTAAAGATAAATCTGTAGCAAATGTTAAGGTAAAAACAATTGCTACACCTGTTGGAACTGAGACTGCATTAGGCAATGCTTTTGTAATTAACACTGATGCATCTGTAGCAGATAAAATTGCTCCATCTCTAATTCCGGTTGAAGAATTTGAAGTTGGTACTGATGGATATTCTGTTGCTGTTAAATTTGACGAAGCCCTAACTGCAAATGAAGCGGTAGCTGCTCAAGCATTAACAGTTAAAGATTCTAAAGGTAACGTTTTAATCCCTGGTACAGATTACAAAGCAACCGTTACTCCTTCTGATACAATTACACTAGTATTTGAACAAAAAGGGTTGAATGATGTTCTGTCAATTGCGCTTCTAAACAACAACAGCTTGAAAGATAAAAATGGTAACTTAGTAAACAATTTCAATGCTATTTCTACTAATAAAGAGGTTGTAGTTGCTCAGACTCCAGCAAACAATGCTCCAACAGTAGCTACAGCTATTGATGACAAAACTGGAACAGTAGGTACTGATGTAACTGTTGATGTAACTGGTACTTTCACAGATGCTGATGGAGATACTTTGACACTTACTGCAGCAAGCAACGACTCTGGGATTGCTACAGTAGCTGTATCAGGTAACAATATCGTAGTTACTCCAGTAGCTAAGGGAGCAGCAACTATCACTGTAACTGCAAAAGATGGTAAAGGTGGAGAAGTATCTGAGACCTTTACTATTACAGTAAACGAAGCAGCGAAAACAAATAATGCTCCAACAGTAGCTGCAGCTATTGATGACAAAACTGGAACAGTAGGTACTGATGTAACTGTTGATGCATCTGGTACTTTCACAGATGCTGATGGAGATACTTTGACACTTACTGCAAAAAGCGACGACGCTGGGATTGCTACAGTAGCTGTATCAGGTAACGATATCGTAGTTACTCCAGTAGCTAAGGGAACAGCAACTATCACTGTAACTGCAAAAGATGGTCAAGGCGGAGAAGTATCTGAAACCTTTACTATTACAGTCTCTTAATAAAATCATTTGAGTGAAATAAGAAAACCCTTTAGACAACTTCAATAGATGTCTAAAGGGTTTTTTCCTCTATCTATCTTGTTGAAATTAATTGGTGAATTTCAATCCATGAGAACAGCCTACGTTAGTAAGGAAGTATAAAAAGAATGTGATTACAGATCAGTAGCGAATTTTTGACACTGAGCAGCATTGGCAAGTAAGTTCTTGCGGCGCATATAGATGTCTAGTGTTTTGTAGTTTTTATGTCCCAATTCCTTAGCTAAAAGGTCTCTGGATTTGCCCTCTACCAGTTCACGCAGTATAGCACCTACCTTCACAACGATTTGTAATATACTGTAAATTATAAAATCCTTTCCATTACCAATCTTTGTCAGTAGCATGTTACTCTTTCATTTGTAAAAAAAAGGAATAAGGACTATATAAATTAATATTATGTTTACAAATAAGCAAAATATAGCGAATATAATAGACAGAATTGTATCTAATTACGTAAAATATAATTTATACCCTATATCTTATTTCAAAAGGTTTTATCCTCACATAAACTACCATTAAAAAATCCAAACTATGTTATAATTAGACTTTGTAATTATCCAAAAAAATACAGGGGTCAATTATGAATCAAACTTACAACTTATCTCAAAAATCGAAACATTTTTTACTCATTTTGTTGCCAATCATGGTTACACAGGTGGCTCTTTTTGCAATGTCCTTTTTTGATACGATTATGTCTGGACATGCCGGGGCGAATGATTTAGCGGGCGTAGCAATTGCGACTAGTATATGGGCGCCTGTTTTTACCGGATTAAACGGAATTCTGTTAGCGGTCACTCCAATCATCGCTCAAATGATTGGGGCGCAGAAGAAAGAAAAGGTTCCTTATATTGTTTTTCAAGGAATCTATCTAGGTGTGGCAATCGCGCTCTCTGTCATTGTGATTGGTATATTTGCCATTCCTGCCATCCTGGGCGGCATGAGGCTGGAACCAGAGGTGCACCGGGTTGCTCAGAACTTTTTATTGGCACTTGCTTTTGGTATCATTCCGCTTTTTGTCTACACCGTTTTGCGCTGCTTCATCGATGCTTTGGGTGAGACTAGAGTCACTATGTTTATCTCCCTCATCTCTTTACCGATTAATGTTGTATTAAATTACTTATTAATCTTCGGTAAATTCGGCTTGCCACGATTAGGTGGGGTTGGTGCAGGGGTAGCGACGACTATTACCTATTGGATTATTTTGGTGATTACTTATTTTGTTATTTTACGCGTAGGGAATTTTCGGGAGTACGGATTGTTTAGTAAGCTTCATAAGCTCTCCTTTAAGACATGGGGAGAAATTTTAAAATTAGGCTTGCCGATTGGATTCTCCATTTTCTTTGAGACCAGTATTTTTGCGGCTGTTACTCTGCTGATGAGTCGATTCGATACCATTACGATTGCTGCCCATCAGGTGGCAATGAATTTTGCTTCCTTCCTATATATGATACCGATGAGTATCGCCATGGCATTAACGATTGTGGTTGGTCATGAGGTAGGGGCAAAACGAATGAAGGATGCACGTCAGTACAGTTTTTTAGGAATCGGCATTGCCGTAGCATTGGGGTTATTATTTTCAGTAGCTTTGGTTATCTTCAACAAAGAAGTGGCTTCCCTTTACACGAATGACATTGAAGTATTTGAGCTGGCTCAGCATTTCTTATTATATGCCATCTTTTTTCAGTTGTCTGATGCGATTGCCGCCCCTATTCAAGGAGCGCTGCGCGGTTATAAGGACGTAAACATTACTTTTATTGTTGCTTTGATTTCATATTGGGTGATTGGTTTACCACTCGGATTTTTGTTGGTACAAATTACCGATTTAGGTGCATTCGGCTATTGGATTGGTTTAATTGTAGGTCTTGCCGTTGGGGCTATTTTCCTAATGTGGCGATTGTTGCATTTGCAGAGGAAAACCGCGAGAATGGTCAATGAGGGTAATACGGAGTAAGAAATACTGCATAATAAACACCGCAGAATAAACGACAAAAGAGACGAGCGAGCTTTACGCTCGTTTTTTTTGTACAAAGATGTAATGAAGTATAGATCATAAGATCGCCTGCATAAAGCAATATATAATAAGGAAGTGATTTGAATAGGTTGTCTGTTCTTTGGGACACGATGAGGAAAATAACGGATATTACTCTTTGACAAGTAAAGAAATGCAAGATATACTGAAAACATTAATTGACCATTGGTTAAATAAACTGAAGTTAGTTTGTAAGGAGTGAAGCACGATGGCGGCAAGAAGGGCGGTAACCAAGGAACTGAGCCGTGAACAGATTGTAAAAGTAGCTCGCGAACTATTTGCAACACAAGGCTATCGAGCGGTTTCCATGCGAAGTATTGCACAAAAACTAGGCTATAGTCACGGATCACTATATTATCATTTCAAAGAAAAGGCTGAGCTATTTAACGCTATTGTGCAAGAGGATTATCGTACATTGCAGGAACAAATGAAAAAATCAATCGAACAGACGGATACTGCGAGCCGGCCCCAGCATAAATTAGAGTCGCTAATGGAGACCTTTATCCATTTTGGCCTTAGCCATCCGCATCATTATGAAATGATGTTTTGTTCGAATGAGCCGGAGACATTGGAGTACGCTCGACCAGAGCAGGACAGTTGTTATGAAACGTTTGCAAGCCTTGTCAGGGAAGAGGCGGGAGATGCGCTACAAAGGATTGGAAATACGTTCACAATACCATGGGTCATATTCCTTTCTTTACATGGGTTTGTCGTCCATTACATTCAAACGAAGCAAACGTACGAAGATGTGGAAGCACTTGTTAAGGTGCATGTGAGATTTCTGGCTAACCAATTGACTGGCGAGCACGAGGCTTGAAGTTTGAAGCGAATTGAATAATCAAGCAACGTCATGAACAATACCAAAAGAAAAGCTGAAAATGAAAGAATAGATGGAACAAGAAACCAGAATCTAGAATCAAGAAACAAGAATCCAGAGACAAGAAACCAGAATCCAGAGGCAAGAATCAAAAAACCATCAAAAAAACCTCGGCAGTAGTAGTCGAGTTTTTTCTCAAGTATTAATTGACCACTGGTTAAAAAGGAGAGAAGGATCATGGACAAAGCATTGGTATTTGGAGCTACAGGTAGCATTGGAACAGAATTAGTTTTAGAATTACTTCGCAACGGGATTCATACGGTAGCTTTTGCACGCTCTACTACAAAGCTGACGAAATTACAAGCCGAATGGGAATTGGAAACGAAGAAACGAGACTATTCCCCAGCTTTGTCCTTATACACAGGAGATGCCTATAGCCTAGAAGATTTGCTACAAGCCGCTAAGGGTGTGGATGTGATTTTTCATTGTGTCAGTGTTCCATATCCGGAATGGAAAACAGGCCATCCAGCATTGATGAACAATGTTTTAACTGCTGCCAAGCATCATGGAGCCAAAGTGGTTGTGATCGACAACATCTATGCATACGGTAGAGCCAAAACACCGTTAGTAAATGAACAGCACTCTAAAGAACCACATACGACAAAGGGGAAGATTCGGTTACAGATAGAACAGCTTGTGTGGAAAGCGAACGAGTCGGGTACCCCATGTATGCTTGTTCATTTACCTGACTTTTATGGTCCACACGCAACGAATACAGTTTTACATGTCACGCTAGAGTCTTTGGCTAAAGGGAAGCCCAGTATCTTTATTGGCGATCCTACTGTTAAACGTGAATACATCTATACACCAGATGCAGCCAAAGCGATTATTCGATTGGCTAAACGTCCGAATACGTATGGAACGACTTGGAATATTCCAGGTTCGGGGACGATTTCAGCAAAACAAATCAGGGAGATGGCGCGTCTATATAATGGAAGAAAAAATTTCATGGTCCCAATTGGCCGGAAAGTAATGACAGTGCTTGGCTGGTTCCAGCCCTTTATGAGGGAAATGGTGGAGATGATGTATGTCACAGAATCTACCATTCAGTTAGACGGCAGTAAATATGAACACGAGCTAGGGCGTATTGTACATACCCCTTATGAACAGGGTATAATGGAATGCCTGAAACGATTGAGTTAAGGAAAATATGGGCTTTTGTGTTTTGAAGGTTACTTATGATAATATGAAAAGATAAGAATATAGGTAGACAATACTATACATGTGGGAGCGGACAAATCATGTTTTCCTTTTTGAAAAATATATTGTCAGGTGATGAAAAAGACACCTCTACTTTGCCGAAAAGTAAGGAACAGTCTGTGTTGCCTGTTACAAACACGGATAAACAAGCTTCGGATAAGAAGAATGACAAAGCCAAGAAGACTACGAAACAAAAATCAACTGATGTCACTACACGCGTGACAGCGCTATCCCTACACCCGTTATGGGAAAATGAGCTAGATAATATGCAGAAATATTCGATGTCCTTTATGGCTAACCAATTGGAGCCTTTGGAAGAGGGCAATATTGCTATCTCTGGATTTAATATGGTGCCTCATGAGGACGGCGTTGAAATAGCGGCTTTTGTACGAAATGCAAGCGATCAGCCTGTTGCGTTGGGGAAAATGACCTTGCTTATCCTGTTTGAGGGCGATAAGCTATTTACCCGACAAGAATTTGATCTAAGCGAGCTTGGAGAAATTCCGGCGTTCCATGCTCGACCGTGGAATTTTGTATTTACAAGAGAACACTTTATCACGACAAATGTTCTGCTGCAAAACTGGAAACTTGCCTTTGAATTGGCTCAAAATAAAATGGTACTGCCGAAAAATTTGGAGCTGGAAGAATCTTGGGTAAAATCGTTAACTGACGATCAAAAGAAATACTTTATCGAGCTGGCAAAAAGTCTTCCTGAGCTAAAAGAAGGGGAAGTAAATGTTCAGAGCGTTCAAGCGAAGCAAAACGATGAAGGCGTAATTCGAGCGATTCTCTTAATTCGGAATGGATCGACTCAAAATCTTTCTTTTGAACAACTGCCACTGGCTCTTTATGATGCCACAGGTGATAAGGTAGCAGAGGGTGTATTCCAGCTAAAGGATTTTGTTGTAAATGCCCAAACAAGCAAGCCTTGGATGTTTATTTTTCCAAAAGAGAGCATCCTAAAGGAAAATGTTGATTTATCCCAGTGGAAAGTGCAGCTTGCTCAAAATTAATCTTTTTCCCGGCGAATAACTCCTAGTCACTGACTAGAGATCGTACTACGTTAAAAACGGAATTGATTATATAGGAATTTTGTATCACAGCAAAGAGGGGGATCTTATGTTTAACTTTTTAAAGAATTGGTTTACTAACGATAATGAAATGCGAAGTCACGAGGATCTCAAGAAAGACCTTTCTCAGACTACGCATAATCGGATTGAAGAAGCGACAGAAAAAATGTTAAAATCAAGCGATCTGGAAGTTTCTTTCAACCCAGCATGGAACGAAATGCTGGATCAAGAGAAAAAGTATACCTTGCGCTTCTTAAATGATAGCTTGCCAGATATTCCTGAGGGAACATTAGGACTTACGGGTTTTAGCTTGATTCCTCGTGAAGGGGCTGTTACCGTAGCTTTATTTATTCGTAACGCCTCATCAATACCGGTAGAAATGGGTAAATTAGACCTAGCAATTGCTGTTGAAGGTCATTTATTTGCTAAAGGTGAATTTGATCTGAGTCCAGTTGGAATAATTCCACCAATGAGCAGTCGTCCGTGGGAAATTACTTTCCCAGAAGATTTGGTGACAAACGAAAGATCTATGGACGTTAGACAATGGAAACTGATTATTGGACTGCCACAACGTGAGTTTGTCTGGCCAAAAAATCTAGAGATTGATCCAGCTATGGAAAAACGTTTGACCGTAACGCAAAAGGATCGTCTGGAAAATATGATGTACAATCTCCCTTTCTTGGCTCCAGGTACAGTTAGTTTCACCGGTTTTGATATTGGCTTAAAAGAGGATGGGCGTTTAATCGTGGCGATGCTAATCCGCAGCGCTTTGGAAGATACCTTCCAACCAAAAGCATTGCGTGTAGTAGTGCGTGAACGAAACAAGGAGAAGGTAATAGCGGAAGGAATCGTGGATGGAAGTAAGATCAGTCTGAAAAGCGGTTCTAGCAAGCCATGGATATTAGCGTTCCCGCCAAAAGTTGTTAACATGAATCAAACATTGAATAAATCCAATTGGGAATTGGATGTAGAAGTTTTATAGAGAAAGCGTTCAAGGTGACTGCTGAAAAGCATGTCGCCTTGCCTTATGCACAGGAGGTTATAGAATGAGTTGGCAATTAGTTAATTGGTTTGGTTCTAAACAGGGGTTAGAACAGGCCCGTGAGGATATTCATGAGTTTCTACAAAAAGAGTTTTACCTAGGTGTATCTGGCATTGAACAGCCTGAGCAATCGTCAAACCGCATCCCTTCCAAGGAATTGTTTCTAAACTTGAATAGTTTAGCTTCCAAGAATTTGGAAGAGATGGACATTGAGTTGTTGCAATTCATTCATGATGAGTTGCCACCGGTTGTCCGTGATGAGGTAGGGATTTTTCCGTTCTTTACGAATGTATTAAATACGGGCTTCCTGGTAATGACATTTGTTCGTAATGCTACACATCAGGATATTATGTTAAATAAATTACCACTTGCTTTGGTTACCTCTGATGGTAAGGTAGTGGCACGCAAATCCTTTGAGATGCTAACAATGGGTGGTTTGCAAGATATGTCTGCAAGTCCATGTGAATTCCTTTTCACATGGGAGGATTTCTTGTTCATGCCTGAGGATGATACGCAATTATTTATGGTTTATGATAAAGAAAGACTAGATCAATATAAAATGGAAGAAAAGCTAGTGGAGAAACACAACGGCTTAACAGATGAAGAGGAAGAGTCTTATATCCAAAAGGTAAAAGACCTGTTCCCGATCCGTGACGGTCAAGTTGAACTGACAGCTATTGATTTAGTTCAGGTTCCAGATGGCGGCCTAAAAGTAATTGTAGCCTTCATGAATGGTTTAGATAAACGTGTAGAATTCACAGAAGTACCTGTGTATATCCGTGACGAGATTGGTAGAGACGTTGCACGCATGCATTTTGGCCTGCATAGCCTCTACATTAAACCTAAAACTCAACGCGTATGGGGATTCTATATTCCAGCAAGTTCGCTAGAAGGCAAAGATCTGGACTTGTCTACATGCAAAGCTTATGTACCAGATGCAAGACAGGATAAAGATGTAAAAGCTCAGAAGCTAGAATTACATGAAAATAACAAGGGATTCATTCAGTAATCCTTTTATGACCCCTTTCGTGATGAGAGGGGTCTTTATCTATTGTATTTGGGAAAAATTAGGTGCAGGAAATGGTTGTCTCTTGAGCAAGCCTATACTATGCTATATAAAGAACAATTGAAAGATTAAGAACGCTAATCCTTCCTGATTTACTTCTTTACAGGAGAAGGAGGAAAGGGCACCATATGCGATATACACAGTTGACAAAAAGAATGATTATTCCGGTTGTTGTTACTTTACTTGCTTTTACGGTTGGTGAAAAGCCTGCCCAAGCAGCCGCGATGCCAAACGATCCCTACTTTTCAAAACAGCTTCATTTAACGCAGATTAAGGCAGTGGAGGCTTGGGGGATCGTCAACAGCAATACAGCGATTAAAATTGCGGTGCTTGATTCCGGGGTAGACTCTTCCCATCCAGATTTGAAGGACAATCTGTTGCCTACTATTAATTTAGTGCAAGAGGAAAGTGCTTCAGATTTAAACGGGCATGGCACCAATGTGATCGGGATATTGGGAGCTAAAGGAAACAACGGTTTAGGGGTAACAGGGGTTTTATGGAACGCTAAAATATTGCCTATTAAAATTTTGGATAAAAAAGGACTTTCATCATCTGATCGTTTAGCAGCGGGAATTAGACGAGCAGTTAATGAAGGAGCCAAAGTTGTTTTGATGTCCGCCAGCGCAATATATTATTCGAAGGCACTGGAGGATGCAATAGATTTTGCAGAGGATAGGGGAGTTGTTGTTGTAGCGGCTACTGGAAATGAAGGGAGTCGTGTTAACTATCCTGCTGCCTTTCCTACGGTGATTGCGGTTGGCGCCGTTACGAACTCTAATACCATCCATAGCCGTTCTAATTTTGGACCAGAAATTAACCTAGTGGCCCCAGGCGTGAATGTGTATACGACAACAAGAGGTGGCGGGTACGATTCGATGAAGGGTACCTCTGCAGCGGCTCCTCAGGTAGCTGGTGCGGCGGCGTTAATTCTTGCTAGGAACCCAAATATGAAACCGTTGGAGGTACGCCAGCTTCTGTACCATTCAGCAACGAAATTAAATGGAGTGAGATGGGACAGGCGGACAGGATATGGTCTTTTAAATATTCAGAAGGCAGTAATGAGTAGACTGCCTGATGATATAAATGAGCCAAACAATACACAGCGTACCGCAGCCGCATTCCCCATGGAAAGTCAGATTCACGGCACTCTAAGCGATAAAGATAAGAGCGATTGGTTTTACACGGATATTCCTTATGAGGGAACCTTAGAATTAAAAGCAGAGGTTTCCGTGGATACGCAGGCTCCATTGGCGGCTAGTGTTTATCAGGACGGAAAGCCTCAGGATACGTATTATCTTGGTAATAAAGCCACTGCAACAATTGCAGTGAAACCGGGCAAGGTTCACATTCACTTCCAACGGTCTGCGGTGTCTAGCACATTACGCTATACCATTACCAATCGTTTTGCCATTGCACCTGATCGATATGAGCCAAATAATAGTATTGATCAAGTCCGACCCCTGCCTCCAGGTAATAACATTGAGATCAAGGGGAATTTTCACACAGCACAGGACGTTGATTGGTTTTCCTATTTTGTACGTGATCCAGGCAAGCTTTATCTGCGAGTGGATACAGATACTCTACGATTAGACCCGGAAATTAAGGTGCGTAAAGAACGCGATAAGACATCTGGCGGAATTTCCCTTAATAGCAGCTCGCCCACTGATCCATTAAAAAGCCTGGAGATGAATGTCACGCCAGGTCGCTATTTGTTCCAAATTCAGAACAGCTATCCTGCTGCTGTGAGCGGCGAGTACTTTTTTCAGCTAAATTATATGCCTGAACGAAAAGACCCAAATGAACCAAACGATACTTATCGTTTAGCTACAAAACTAGGGGACAACAGTCTGATTACAGGCACAATTCCTTCAGAAGCAGATAACGATTGGTTTACATTTTCGGTTCCAAAAGAAACGTATGTTACCATTCGGGCACCTTATGTACCGCCACAGGTAAAGATCATGATGAGTATTTACGATAGTCGCGATATGAAATATGCAATTCGAGCGGAAAAGGTTTTTGGACAAGATAATAGCATTGTCTTTGAAAAAAAATTAGCTGCAGGGACATACTATATAAAGCTGACCAGTACTACGCCATTCCGCTATGATGCGTATCGATTTACATTAACTCGTCAGGAAATGTACGGCGGCTTTCGAGACATACATGGGCATTGGGCTAGAAATGATATAGGTCGTTTAACTCAACGTGGAGTCATTACCGTACCTAATACGTATAGCTTCCGTCCAGATGCTAATATGACGCGAGCTGAATTCGCAGACATGCTCCTTCGCTCGATGAAGGCCAAAAAGCTTCCAATTGGTCGAGTAGGTCTTAATACCTATAAGGATTTAGATAAAAAGCATTGGGCATATGAGAGTTTGTTACAGGCTTCTCAGTTGGGGATTATGAGCGGCTTCAATGGGAAAATTGAACCGGATCGACCTGTTAATCGAGCAGAAATGGCTTTGATGATTGCACGTGCTAAAAAAATAAACGTGTCAAGATCGTCCAGTCCTTCTTATCGTGATGTGCCTCAATCACATTGGGCGGTGGCTGCAATCGAAACACTTTCACACTATGGCTGGTTACATGGTTATCAGGATGGAACCTTTAAGCCAGATCGTCCTGTGAAACGCGGGGAAATGGTCACTGTATTAGCTAAGTCCTTCCAATTGTAAAATGCCGGGTTTTTTTACAAAAGTACATTGACACCCTTCTAAAAAAAGATTATTCTATAAATCATGGATATTACTCTTATCCAGAGTAGGTGGAGGGACTGGCCCAATGAAGCCCGGCAACCGTTTTGAGCGGTGCTAACCAGCAGAGAAAGGATAACTATCTAAATAGTTAGACTCACTCTGGCCGATAAGAGGGTTAAGGAACGCATTAGAAAAGCAACCTTTTCCTCAGCGGAGGGAAAGGTTTTTCTTTTTGTCGTGATGGAAACCTGGCTCGGCAAACATACTATATATCATGTTTCCAGTTGAAGGAGGTTTTAAGTATGGAATTGCAAAAAGGGCGTCGCTTGTTTACATCTGAGTCCGTTACTGAAGGACATCCAGATAAGATTTGTGACCAAGTTTCTGATTCTATTCTTGATGCGATCTTATCTAAAGATCCGAATGCTCGTGTAGCATGCGAGACATCTGTTACCACCGGATTAGTACTTGTGGCAGGTGAAATCACAACTTCTACATATGTAGATATCCAAAAGCTAGTAAGAGATACGATTCGTGAAATTGGTTACGATCGTGCAAAATATGGTTTTGATGCAGATACATGCGGTGTTATTACTGCAATCGGCGAGCAATCAGCAGATATCGCACTAGGTGTTGACCAAGCGTTGGAAGCACGTGAGGGTAGCATGACTGATGCTGAAATCGAAGCAATCGGTGCAGGTGACCAGGGTCTAATGTTTGGTTATGCTTGCAACGAAACACCAGAATTAATGCCTCTTCCAATCAGCATGGCTCACCAGTTGGCACGTCGTCTGACAGAAGTGCGTAAAAATGGTACGCTTGAATACCTTCGTCCAGATGGTAAAACGCAAGTAACTGTTGAATACGATGGCGATAAACCAGTTCGCATCGATACAATTGTTATTTCTACTCAACATGCTCCAGAAGTAGAACTAGATCAGATTAAAAAGGATCTAATGGAGCAAGTAATTAAACCGATCGTTCCTACAAATCTGTTAGACGATCAAACGAAATACTTCATTAACCCAACCGGACGTTTCGTTATCGGTGGTCCTCAAGGGGATGCCGGTTTAACTGGTCGTAAAATCATCGTAGATACGTATGGCGGTTATGCTCGTCATGGCGGTGGTGCATTCTCCGGTAAGGATCCTACAAAAGTAGACCGTTCTGGTGCTTATGCAGCTCGCTATGTAGCGAAAAACATTGTAGCTGCAGGTCTTGCTGAACATTGCGAAGTACAGGTAGCTTATGCAATCGGGGTAGCTCAACCGGTATCTATCGCTGTAAATACATTTGGAACAGGAAAAATTGCGGAATCTGATTTGGTAGCATTGGTTCGCAAGCACTTTGATCTGCGCCCAGCAGGCATTATTAAGCAATTAGACCTACGCCGTCCGATCTATAAACAAACCGCAGCATATGGTCATTTCGGACGCAATGATCTGAATGTACCATGGGAGCGTACAGATAAAGCAGAAGATCTAAAAAAAGACGCTGCTAGCCTGTAAAAAATACAGAGAAGCCTAGGATTTTCCTGGGCTTCTTTTTTCTTATGAAAATTGCGAAAAAGGCTAGGCAAGTACAACTTCAATGGGGTAGACTACGTAGAGGATTCTGTAAATCTTTGTCGAAAAGCACTATAATAAGATCGAAAGGAACATGGGCGCATCATGAAGAAAAAACCTTTCTTTCTCGTCTTTTTCCTTCTTCTTCTTCTGTTTTCTATCCTTGTGTATTGGTTTAGACCAGAGAATGTAGGGATAGAAAATACGGATTATGTGCAACAAAAGACGGGGGATCATACGTCTCATTCATTAGAACCTAAAGGGCCAGACGTAGAGCAAATTCCTTCTAGAACTAGTAAACCAGAAGAAAAGCTACCAAACGAGAGATGGTATAAAGACAAGGTTGTCATCTTGAATTATCATCACATTGATCGTGACAGTAATAAGCCATTTGTAATAACACCAGAGCAGTTTGGTGAGCATTTACAATTTATAAAGGAACATAACTTTCATCCTATTAGCCTAAGAGAGTTTTTTACTTTTATGCAAACAGGCGTAACTGCCAAGGAGAATGCAGTTTTATTTACGTTTGATGACGGCTATGAAAGTTATTACACACATGCATATCCGTTGCTTTCCAAATATGGGTATCCATCTGCATCTTTTGTAATTGCAGGTAGATTGCGAGATACCATGGATCGAAAGCGAGAAAATATGACCGTTCCTTTAGCTTATCAACAAATTGACGAAATGCTGGCTTCCGGCTTAGTTGATATTGGCTCGCACACATTCAGTTTACATGAGCATAAAGAGCTGGATGAGTGGGGAGTACAGAAAGCGGGAACGGAGCCTGTATATCTAGAAGAATTCCAACGTGCAGAGAATGAGGAAGAGTACCAAAGTCGTTTATTTGTTGATTTTAAGATGTCGAAAATAGGCTTAGAGCAACTTGTGAAAAAGCCTATAGCCTCTCTCTCCTTACCCCAAGGCTATAAAAGCAAGATTGTGATTGACTCGGCAAAGGAAGCAGGATATCAGTATGTCTTTACATCTAGAAGAGACGTTGTGAAGCCAAATGAAGATCCATATTCCATCCCGAGATTTGATGTAGGAATACGCAAGGTAGGTGCACCCCAGCTCCTTGAACTATTTACTAAAGTAAAAATGGAAGAATAAGGGGGAAACCCATGGATAAAGGCATTGATATCAGCCTTCTAGATGGGGTCATAAAAAAAACGATTCGAACGGTTGAAATGAGCAAAGAGCAAATATTTCAGATAGCAGAAGGTGCTCGTTCGGAAAGTAATGCAATCAAAAAAGAGATTGTTGAAATACGGCAAATATTGTCAGAAGTGATCCAGAATGTTGATAATTTAGAGTTACAGTCCCGCCGATCCAGGTCGAGATTGGTACAAGTAAGCCGTAATTTTCAAAGCTTTACTGAAAACGATATTCGAGCAGCTTATGAGGAAGCTCATAATGTTCAGATAGAGCTTTCCTTAATGCGTGAGCGGGAAAATAATCTAAAGAAACGCCGCGACGAACTAGAGTTTCGTTTGCGGAATATTTTAGAGACAATTACTAGAGCAGAAGGGTTACTAAGCCAGATCAGCGTGGTTCACAGCTTTTTAGCAGGAGATTTGTCCAAAGTAGAGGAAGCCTTGGAATCTGCCAAGCAGCATCAGCTTATGGGACTTAAAATTATTCAGGCCCAGGAAGAAGAGCGTAAGCGGGTAGCCCGAGAGATCCATGATGGACCTGCACAATCCATGGCCAATGTAGTATTGCGTACAGAAATTGTAGAAAAAATGTTGAAAAATGACGCAATCCAGGATGCTCAACAGGAATTAGGCAGCTTAAAGGAAATTGTAAGAATGAGTTTAGCAGATGTCAGAAAAATTATTTTTGACTTGAGACCAATGGCTTTAGATGACTTAGGACTCATTCCAACTTTGCAAAAGTATATACAAACCTTTGAGGATCGTAGTAAATTACATATTGATCTAATTGTTTTTGGTAAAGAACATAAGTTGGAAAGTTCATTTAAGGCAGCAGCTTTTCGCTTAGTTCAGGAATGCCTAAACAATGTGTACAAGCATGCGAAAGCTAATTTTGTCCAAATAAAGGTTGAGTTTCAGCTGGAAAACATGTTTATTGTCGTAAAAGATGATGGAATTGGATTTAATGTGAGTGAGGTTAGCAAAAAGGGACAATCGTTCGGAATAATGGGAATGAAGGAACGTTGCCAATTACTGAATGGCAGAATCGGCATTACGTCCAATAGCCAAGAAGGGACTAGAGTGGTGTTTCAAATACCGCTACAGCCCGCGTCAGTATTCAAAAGTACCGGCAAACAGGGAGGGTAATAACGGTGGAAAAATTGTTGGATGAAATTAAAATCGTGTTAGTAGACGATCATCAATTGTTTCGTGAAGGCGTAAAGAGAATACTCGATATGGAATCTGGTTTCAAAGTGGTGGGCGAAGGTTCAGATGGAATGGAGGCTCCCAAGCTAGTAGCTGAATACAGACCAGATGTATTATTGATGGATATTAATATGCCAAATGTAAACGGTGTTTCGGCTGCAGAAGAGGTAGTAAAAATTAGCCCAGAAACAAAAGTAATCATTTTATCCATTCATGATGATGAAGGATATGTCTACCGCACACTGCGTTCAGGAGCATCCGGTTATTTACTAAAGGATATGGGGACTTCTGAATTGGTAGAAGCGGTACGCGTAGTTGCCCAAGGTGGAGCGTATATCCATCCAAAAGTGACCGGTAAGTTAATCGACGAATTCCGTCGCTTAAGTGAGCAGGAGGAGTCAATGGATCGTAGTATTACGTTCGAAGAGTCACCAGTGATGGATCCGCGTATCATTGAATCCTTGACGCGTCGTGAGCGTGAAGTTTTGCAATTAATGGCAGAAGGAAAAAGCAACCGAATGATCGGTGAATATTTATTCATCAGTGAAAAAACGGTTAAAAACCATGTAAGCAGTATTTTACAAAAGCTAAATGTACAGGATCGTACTCAAGCTGTGGTTATATCCATCAAGAATGGCTGGGTAAAGCTGTAAGATTTTTAAGCGGATCATACATCATTTATGAAAAATGAGTGTGGAGAAAGCAACCAAGTCAAGCAGTACGGCATACCTTATTACAGGAGGGGATGACCGTGTTGGCTGATTTTATGATCTGGTTGTTTGCAGCATACGGCTGCTCCGCTCTTTTGCTGAAAATGTTCTATATCTGGATGGAGTCAGGCAGGGCCACTTCTATTATGGAGCCTTTGACCTTGACACATTATCAACTACTTTTGCATAATTCAGAGCATCGAGTTGAAGAGGCTGTACGTACCCTGATGTTTCAATCTGGTTTATATGGACAGCCAATTAGTATTAGTTTTGTGGATGAAGGCTCTTCTGACGATACGCCGCGGATGACGGAGATATTATACCGAGTCCATCCAGATACCATAAGAGAACAACAAGCAGGAAGAGAATCGGTCGTTGTCATCGATTTACGAACAGTTGGGAAAGAGGCTAGCTAGGTTATAGGCTGGTCTCTTTTTTCTTGCATGCTCCCTTTGTCTTTTTTAAGAATAAGGACAAGGGGGGATCGACATTATGCATGAATATGTTCTTTATTTAAAAGAAGATGGACATTCTGTCTTAGCATATATTACTCCGTGTTTCCAGGTAGACAAGCAATTTTGGAATGAGCAGAACGGGCAAAGATTGCACATTATTGGAAAAAGTACATCACTCTCCTTACTTTTCGGGATAAGAGACAGGGTGAACAGAAAAATTATGCAGCAAGCTGCCGCTGGTCAAGTTGCTTCTCATACACTCAAGCAGGCACGTCTGGTGGCTCAAGGCTACACGCAAGAGGTAAATCGTCTATCCGTAAGGGAGACAGGTGAAAATTATTCCTACGGGCGATCCTGCTCCTTTAGCTTCGAAGAATTGGAGGGGGAGGGGAGGGCTTGCGAATCTCATATGCTTGAAAAACAAAATGTAATAGAATTCCTTGCTAGCAACAAGCAGCAGACGCATCAGCTTTATCTTAAGCTACAAGGCAGGGCGTTATTATTAGAAGAAGTTAAAAGGTTGAGCTTTGAGAAATCCCCCTATATAACCCTAAATCATTCAGATCACCTTATCATGTCATTGCAATGGCTTGTTTTACAGGGAAAAGCAGAGTGGCGCCCAAGTGTTAGTCTTGAACTACATCGTTGTTGGTGGCAGCATCAACTGTCCTATCATTGTGAGCGGTGCAATAGTTTCAGGGAAATTGAACAAACAAGCTGCTATAGCTGTCAACAACCCTGCGCCTACTGCTATAATTGCCTTTCGATGGGGAGATGCAAGAGCTGTGTACCTCTAATATTTGTGCCTGCAAGTCTGTCCGGTCATCTGGATGCTGATGCGCAACATTGCATTTCCTCAAAAACCATCCTCCAATGGAATGGACAATTTTCTAAGAGGCAAGCAATCGTAGCCAAAAAGGTAAGAGAATTCGTTTTTTCCAAAGAACGGAGATTTCTAATCTGGGCGGTTTGTGGGGCAGGGAAAACAGAGCTCGTGTTTCCAGCGGTCGATGCAGAATTGGCACGTGGAGGAGCTGTGTGTATCGCTACCCCTCGTAAAGATGTCGTTTTAGAACTAGCACCACGTATACAAAACGTATTTCCTTCCATTTCAGTCGTGGCTATTCACGGGAGCAGTCAGCAAAAATGGGAGCAAAGCCAACTGATGATTTCGACTACCCACCAGATGTTACGTTGCTACCAGCGTTATTCTTTGATAGTAGTTGACGAGGTAGATTCTTATCCTTACCACCAAAATAAGACTTTGTATCATGCTGTGAAGCGCTCGTTACTACCACATGGCAAGATTTTATATCTTAGCGCTACACCCCCACGCTATCTTCAGCAAGAACTAGTAAAAAAACGAATGGATAATCAAGTATTCCCTTTTCACAAAAAGCTTTCTCTTACTTCCTCTACACATGCTATTCTGCCAGCTAGGTTTCATGGACATCCACTTCCTATTCCAACAAAGCTTGTTACAACACACTTGCGTCAAAGTATTCATGTATTACAGCCCATTACTCCCTTATTATTTTTTTTACGAAATAGTATACAGGCACACAGGCAGGTCTTTATATTTGTACCGCGAATTGAGGAAATCCCCTTTGTGGTAGCTTATGTTCGGCACTTTTTTACGGATATGAGAGATAAAGTAGAAGGAGTACATGCTTCAGATCCTGCACGTGAACATAAGGTGCGTGCTTTTCGAGAAAAGGAGTACATGATCTTAGTAACGACTACGATTCTGGAACGCGGAGTAACCATTCCTCGTAGCGATTGCATTGTACTAGAGGCAGATGCCCCTATCTTCGACGAAGCTTCACTAGTCCAGATAGCAGGAAGAGTGGGACGGTCCAGTGATTCTCCAAAGGGACAGATTCTCTATCTCATGAATAAGAAAGCTTCTGGTCCTGCTCAAGCTATCAGGCATATTAAACAAATGAATCGCTTGGCAGAAGAGACTGCAACAATGATAGAATGAGGGGAATAAATGATGAAATATTGTTTGGTCTGTAAAAATCCGATTCAAATTGCTACAAAAACAAGACAAGTAATTCATCATCTATCAAAGAATGTGCCTGCTTTCTTTTATCCAAGGTGCTTCTATCAGCTAATGCAGCTACTTTTATGTGAGAAATGTGTTTCAAATACTATACTTTTGCTGAAGCATATCTGTAAAATGTGTGGTAGAGCATGTGCAGGACAACCAGAGCTATGCCGAGATTGTAGTCGACATAGGGAAGGGCTGAAAGGGAATCGAAGCGTAATCCAGTATAATGAATGGGCGAAAGACGTAATAAAACAGTGGAAGTATCAGGGCGATGAGCGATTGTATTCTATCTGTGCAACTTTGATATTATTAGGTTATCGGTTTCATTATGGTCTGAGGAGAAGGATTGATCTTATAAGTTACGTTCCAATGCACAGGATTCGGTTACAAGAACGGGGATTTAATCAAGCGCAGAAGCTAGCCGAATATGTGGGGTATCATCAGAAAATTCCTTGTGTTCCGCTATGGGAGCGTCAAAAGGAAACCGAAAAGCAAAGTAAGCAAAAAGGACGGGCAGCACGTTTTGAAAGTATGCAGGATGCATTCGTGATTCATCCGAGCCTGCATACTACATCTCATTGTTTTCAGCCATTTTCTATTTGGCCAAAAAAAACCAGTTGGCATGTACTGATAGTAGATGATATTTTTACAACAGGGGCAACAATTGAAGCATGTGCTAAGGTACTTTCGTACTATGCGAAAAAACAAAATCTTCAGTTATCCGTCTGTAGTCTCACATTGGCTCGTTAAATTATGGAAAAAAGAAAAACGGCAAATCTATTAATGCAAATTTGCCGATGAAAATAATAGGTAATTATGTTTTTCTGGTACAGAAGACTTATAATTGAGTTAGGATTTGTGGCCCATCTGCCGTAATAGCAAGAGTGTGTTCGTACTGAGCTGATAATTTCCCGTCACGCGTACGTGCTGTCCACCCATCTTCCTCATCTACGACTGCATGATAAGTTCCTACATTCAGCATGGGCTCAATGGTGAGAACCATGCCTTCCTTCAAGCGAACTCCTTTACCAGCAGGCCCAAAGTGTGGAACATAAGGATCTTCATGCATTTTTTGGCCAATTCCATGGCCGGTAAAATCGCGGACGACTGAGTATCCGCGCTCTTCGGCGAATGTTTGAATAGCATGGGAGATATCGCCGATACGATTGCCAACAACTGCTTGCTCAATCCCTAGATACAGAGCATCTTTGGTGGTAGTCAATAGACGATCAGCTTCCTCTGAGATTTGTCCTACTCCATATGACCAAGCAGAGTCGGCCAACCATCCGTTAAGATTAACAACCATGTCAATCGTTACGATGTCACCATTTTTTAATTCCTTTTTAGAAGGGAATCCGTGGCAAATGACATCGTTAATTGATGCGCATGTGGCATAAGGATAGCCATGATAGCCTTTTTGCTCAGGTTTGGCACCATGTTCTTTTAGGTAACGTTCTACGAATTGATCAATTTCCCAAGTCGTAATACCTGGTTGAATCATGGTAGCAATTTTTTGGTGGATACTAGCCAAAATGATGCCAGCCTGACGCATGAGTTCAATTTCTTCCTTGGTTTTAATAACGATCATGGTAAGACCTCCATGTACTTGATATTTGCCTAAAGTTTATTCAGTCGACTAGAAAAACTGTACACGGCGCTGAATTCAAGCAATAAACATAAGTATAAGTAATGATAACATATATTTTTCATGCCAAAAACAAAGTGAATTAGGGAGGAATAAATTATGGGATTAGGACAACTAGCAAACTGTCCAATATGTGATGTGCTGTTTGTGAAAGGAATAAGAGATGTATGTCCATCATGCTATAAAGAACAAGAGAAGCAATACGAATTATGTGCTAGCTTCCTGAGAAAAAGGGAAAATCGCGGTGCTACCATTTATCAATTGAGCGAAGGTACGGGTGTCGAGGTGAAAGAGATTACTCGATTTATTCGTGAAGGACGGATTTCAGTTCAAAGCAACCCGAACCTTGGATACCCATGTGAAAGCTGTGGGGAAATTATTCAATCAGGGGCTATGTGTACAAATTGTTCAGGTAAGCTACAACGTGAAATTACACAACAAATTGACGTTGAACGTCGTCTTACGGATGATGAGCGAAAAACAAATCAGGTCTATAAGTTTAGAAAAGAATAGGACTATCCAACCAAACGATTTTGGATGATTAGAAACATTAATCGTTTTCATAAGAAAAGCCGATGTTACTACTAGAGCAAGCAAACGGTGATTTTCTATCCTGTAGCTAAGAACATGCGGTCCGCTTCTTAAATATGGGGGGAGCCGTAAGTTCTTTCTAGCGCAAGTCTCAATGATCGAGGTGATAATATGCGTATTAATGAAACCAACCGCACAGGAATGATACAAGCCTATAATAAGGCTAATAAGGTGCAGCAGAATAGTCAATTAAAGCATAAATGGGGAAAAGATGAAGTTTCAATTTCTACTGAGGGAATGGAACTTCTGAAGCTAGGGGAAGAACAAGAAATGGACTCAGCTCGTCTAGCTAAAATTTCTGAACTAAAAAGCAAGGTTGAAAACGGTACATATCAAGTGCCTAGCGATCAAATCGCTGAGAAATTCATTGCTTTTTGGAAAAAATCGTAGAGGAGCGACAGGGAGCTCATGGCGCATGTAAACGAACTCTTTGCCGTGTTGGATAATTTGACGGAGCTTCACCAAGCGCTATATACACTAGCGATGGAGAAGCGAGAAGTTTTGGTAAAAAACGATATGCAACAATTAACTGACCTTGTCAAAAAAGAGCAACAGTTGTTAAAGGCTGTTCAGAGAACTGAGCTATTGCGTAAAGATATGACCAACACGATCTTTAATGAAAAGGGTGTAGCTGTTACGGATGGAACCCTACAAGATGTTATTAGATTGTGTACGGATGTAGAGATGAAAAATCAGTTAGCTCAGCGTCGGGAAGAATTACTCAGAGTCATTGGAAAATTGAAGGAAGAGAACGAGCAAAATCAGCAGTTATTGGAGTACTCCCTTGACTTTGTCAATATGAGCCTTGACTTGTTCACTGATCGACCGGAAGAGGACTTTATTTATAAAAACCCAGTGAATCAACAGTTACACTCGTCAACGAATCGTTCTATTTTTAACCATAAGGCATAGAAAGGAGTGTCCATATGAGATCAACCTTCCATCTACTTGAAGTAAGTAAGAGAGCGTTGTTTGCACAACAGGCTGCTTTAAACGTAACAGGACACAACGTTGCAAATACCAATACCATTGGATATACTCGTCAGCGCGTTAATATGGCTGCTTCAACTCCAATCCCGGGACCTGGAATGAATGCAGACCGTGCACCGGGTTTACTTGGTACCGGGGTGTATGCAACAGATATTCAACGCATTCGGGAAGATTACATAGATGGTCAATATCGGGCTGCGGCTAAAAATACAGGCTATTGGAATGACATGGTTAAAACGATTAATAACATAGAGGATATTATGAATGAACCGTCCGAAAATGGCTTACAGAAGGTTATGGATCAAATGTGGAAAGGGTGGGAGGATTTATCCGGAGACCCAAGGAACCAATCTGTACGTTCTGTTTTACGGGAACGAGCGGTGGCAGTAGCCGACACATTTAATCATATGCACAACCGCCTTACACAACTACAAGATGATTTAAATAATGAGGTAGCCGTACAAGCCAACTCTATTGATTCTATTGCCAAGCAAATCGCGTCCATTAATAAACAAATTGGTGATGTTGTACCACATGGTTACCAGCCGAATGATTTATATGACCAACGCGATGTTCTCATTGATAAGCTTTCTGCGATGGCTGAGGTTAAGGTTACGCCAACAGAACATGGCATGGTCAATATTACCATAGGTGGACAACCACTTGTGAACAATTCTACTTCTGTTGAAGTGAAAGCCACAAAAAACACCGCAACAGGAAAATTTGATGTTACCTTGGGTGGAGGAGAGTTTAAACCGCTTAAGGGAACGGGAACATTGTCAGCAGCAATTGAAGGAAGAGATGAAACTACGGCTAATATGCTACAAAAGGTGAATTCTCTCGCTGTTAATTTAGCTCGTGAGATAAATGAAGTTCATAAAACGGGCTACAACCTTGATGATATTAAAAATGGTACTCAGGAAGGTCTTAATTTCTTTGTTATTGACGGGGGAAAAGACAATCCGACAAGTGCAGCAAATATTAAAGTAAATCCTGAGATTTTAAAAAGCTTAGATAAAATTGCAGCAGCTAGAGCTGATGAAACAGGGAAAGTTAATGATGGAAATAACCAAAATGCTCTGGAGATCTCCAAAATTAAAAATAAACTAATTCCCGCGGGAACAGGCAACAATCCGAATGATTTTCCGCAATCCTCAACCATTGACGACTTTTATCGCCACACGATCGCTCAATTGGGTGTAGATGGTCAGGAAGCAATCCGTAATTTTAAAAATGCAGAAACGTCTTCAGACATGATTCTTATGAACCGTGAGTCTGTATCAGGAGTTGATACCGATGAAGAAATGACGAACCTTATCAAGTTTCAGAAGGCATATGGCGCAGCGGCTCGTGTAATGACCAGCATGGATGAGATCTTAGACAAAATCATTAATGGTATGGGGCGTGTAGGTTTGTAGGTTATTTGAGAAGAGCGTCGTATGTTGCGACGCTTTTTTTAAAACGGTATTTTGTACCACAGGAAGAGATGAAAGGGAATAACTTGTGTTTCTAACTCACGGGAGCATTACGCAATAAATAAAAATTGAGCTAGACATGTACAAGGAGGCAAACCAGATGGCGATACGTATCACACAGAATATGATGAATAACACCATGGTACGCAATATTAATAACTCTATGAGCCAGATGAGTAAATCTTATCAGCAACTTTCTACAGGGAAACTAGTGTCTCGTCCGTCTGATGACCCAATCGTTGCTGCTAGAGGGATGTATTATCGAACTTCTCTAGTGGAAAATGAGCAATTTCTGCGCAATGCTGGACAAGCCAAAACATGGATGGAATCCTATGATACATCTATGGACGAGGTTGGAAAAGTATTTGGCCGGGTTCGTGATCTATTAACTGGTTCAGGTAATGGTACGTATTCAAAAGAAGAAACACAGAGTATTGCTGCTGAGATTGAAGAATTAAAAAAACATTTGGGTGATTTGGCTAACCAGACCGTGAATGGGAAGTATATTTACGGAGGCGACAATAATAATAAGCCACCGTTTGAAATTAAAAAACAACCTGGTACTGGTAAAGACGAGTTCGTTTTTACATCCAACGAAGGCAAAGTAGAAATGGAAATGAGTCAAGGGGTATTTTTCCAAGTAAACATTAGTGGGAAAAACATTTTTGATTCGCCAGCAGGTGAAAATATTTTTAAAACCTTAGAAGACATCGTAGGAGATCTAAACGCAGGGAATTCTGCAGCGGATTATTTAGAAAGAATGGACAATCACATTAATAACTTGCTGTTAGAGCGTGCTGCTTTAGGAGCGCGTTCTAATCGTTTAGAATTAATGACTGATCGACTTGATGCTGATAGTGTCAGCATTATTTCCATGATGTCTAGTAATGAAGATGCAGATGAGGCAGAAGTTATTACGAACTTAAAAATGCAAGAAAATGTACACCGAGCTGCTTTAGGGGCAGGCGCACGAATTATTCAACCATCGTTACTTGATTTTCTAAGATAAAGGCGGAAGGGGAGTAGTAGAATGCAACTAGCTTCTTTATCTATGAGATCTACTCCTCTCTTGCTAAACTTGCAAAGTAAGCAAGGGAAGCAAGAGATTGAGCAGCCAAGAGCAAGCATGGAAATAAAACAGGAAGCGGCTATTCTGGAAATTCGCCAGCCTCAAGGGGAATTGCAGATTGATTCCAATGAAGCACGTGAAAATATCGATATGAGAGGCCCGTTACGGCGGTCTAGTGATAATGCCGAGTATGGCTATAACAAAGTAATGGAAGCGATTGAGCAAGCCGGAGTTGAAGGAGATCAACTGCGTGCTTTTGAACGTGGGGGTAACGCTATCGCTGAGATCGCTTTTGAAAAAAGCATCATGTTTTCAGGTGAAGGAGTCGTAGCTGCGGGTTCTCTTATTGGTGATGGTATTGAAATACGTTATGAAGCCAAGCCCGTAGAGATCAAATTTACACCAAGAGGGGCAAAAATTGAGACAACCGTCAACCCACCTGTTCACAAATATACGCCTGCCAAGGTAGAGGCGTATGTAAAACAGTGGAATCGGCTGGATATCGAAGTCGTAGGTTTAAATGTGGACGTAGCTAGATAAGAGGTGTTGTCTAATGATGTATCAACAGGAAAAAATGGGAAAACTTTATATTGTAGAGGGTATGATTGGTTTTTCTAATTTGCATGAGTATCAATTAGTGCAAGAAAATCCAGAAATGCCTTTTTTGTCTCTTCAGTCATTGGAAGAACAGGGGATTAGTTTTTGGGTGGTAGATCCGTTTCTTTTCTTTAAGGATTATGAATTTGATCTACCTCGTTCAGTGAGAGAAGCCTTGGAGATTACGGAAGAATCTCAGGTGGTGATTTTGTCAGTCATGACAATACGAGGAAAAGACCAAATCACAGTTAATTTAAAATCACCTCTTGTCATTAATGTGGAAAACAGAAAAGCTACACAATTTATTCTGCAAGGAGATCATTACAATTTGCGGCAGCCCCTCCTTTTACAAAAAGAGAAGCCAGTGACAAAGTAGGTGATAAATATGTTGGTATTAGCGCGTAAAAAAAATGAGTCCATCATGATTGGCGATCAGATAGAGATAAAAGTGATTGCAGTTGAGAAAGACTTTGTCCGTATCGGCATATCGGCTCCACGCGATATTAACGTTCATCGAAAAGAAGTATATGTAGCCATTCAAGAAGAGAATCAATTAGCTGTACAAACAAAAGTAGATTGGACCCAACTAGCCCAATGGTTAGGAACTGAAAAAAAACTTGAAGATGAATAAGCTTCAAGTTTTTTTTTTGTCTTTTTTAGTTTCCTTCATTTGTAAATAAATAGTTTTGTTAAAAAAGCTATGAAAGGTATAACGAATTACCGATATATGTAGTATGAGAAGTTAGTAAGCTAATGTTACATGCGATTAGAAATTGACTGAGCTGAGCCATTAATGATCTATTGTCTTGGAAAGGAAATATTTGAATACCATGGAAAAATATTGGGGTGTTATGCGAGGAATGATTGGACTGTCAACGACTTGTGGAGAGGCAATCGAATTACTACATGAGCGTTTGCATCAGAATCAGATCCATGAAATGGCCTATTTAATGGCAGATATCGCTGATGCATGCAATCAATTAGAAAAGTCAACAGGGATGATTTCGCCTTTTTTGCTAAAAGACAACCGTCTGGAAGAGTTAACAAAATTCAGAACTGAAATACTAGAGAAGTTGGTAGGTGCTTTTGAACAATCGGATCAGGTGCTAGCAATTCAAGTATTATCGTCCCAAATGATCCCATTACAAAAAGAGTGGCAGGAGGAAATGACACGTCATGTAGTCCCTCACGTACTCTCATAAGTATGTCTTCAACAAAATTTGATAAACAGTAAGGAATATGGGGGAATCTGCAAATGTCGACAACAACTAAGAAAACGCTTGTGCCGGAGTATATGCTATCTTTCCAATGCATCGGTACAGAGTGCGAGGATACTTGTTGTGCTGGATGGAAGGTCACGGTTGATCAGGATACGTATAAGAAATATAAACGTTTGAAAGATGAAGAATTGTCACCAATTATAGATCGGAATATAAAACGAGTTCGCTCTAAGGCCTCAACTGGTAATTATGCCAAAATTATGATGGATTCTTCAAATAGCTGTGTGTTTTTGAACGAACAGAAATTATGTAGTATCCAACTAAAAAAAGGGGAAGATTATCTCTGTAACACCTGTAAAACCTACCCTCGCACCTGGAACAATGTGAATGATGTTGTTGAGCGAGCAGCAACCATCTCCTGCCCAGAAATAGCGAGATTAGCACTTCTTAACCCAGAAGGAATAGGATTTCAAGAGCAATTAGAGAGTGTTGAGGTAGGTTTGAACTTCGCTGGCCATATCGATACCTCTAAGCATATAAAAGGGAAAAAACTCCAAAAATACTTCTGGGAACTGCGAATTTTTACGATTCAAGTCTTGCAGTACCGACAATATAAGTTTGAGGATCGCTTACTATTTTTAGGGTTATTCTTTCAAAAGGTTCAAGAATATGTGAACAATTCTGAGGTAGATCAAGTTTTACAGCTTATAGGTTCCTATACCAATATGCTGCAAAGCGGTACCATTGATCAAATGTTTGCCGATGTGCCTGTTAACCATACCATTCAGATGAAGTTGTTAAAAAAGTTGACGGATCAACGTTTCATCGAAGGTGGAGTTCATGGCCGCTATATAGAGTGTTATACAGAGTGCTTGTTGGGACTTGAGCATTTCGAGGGTATGGAAGAGGAAGGCACTCTTTCTAGATATATAGACGCTTATGAAAACCATTACCAACCATTCATGCAGAATCATGAGTATATTCTAGAAAATTATTTGGTAAATCATGTGTTTTCCAAGCTCTTCCCAACTGCTCTTGATAAGGATATTTTTGAAGAATATGTTATGCTCGTTATTCGTTATGCATTGATTAAATTGCAATTAATCGGAATGGCTAGACACCATAAAACAGCGTTTTCTACAGACCATGTTGTGAAGCTTATTCAATCATTTGGACGAGCTGTCGAGCATAATCAGTCCTATTTAACGAAAATGAAAGGCTTGTTGGAGGAAAATGGGTTCACGACAATGGGATATATGTCCATTTTAATTAAAAATTAAAACACAGAGTCAAAAGTCATACAGAGCTGTAGCTCTATCCAAATAATAGGAACCAGTCAGGCCTGCTATATGGCTGTTCGTTATTATTTTAACGACCATACCTACCTGAACGAAAGGGGCCCTCTCATTTGATGGGGTCCCTTTTTTTATTTTAATGAGGAAAAGAGCGCTACCACTCAATTTCTACCAGCAATATGCCGATACTTTAGATAGAAGATGAAGATGACGGAGGGATTACTGTGGAAATTCGTCAAAATGGAAATGCAGGTTCGAATCCTCAAGAGCTAACCAAGCCACCATTAGATGCTACTATAAAACCGAAGCCTTCAACAGAAAAAGACGTGGTTCAAGCTATTGAGCATAAGGATGCTTTTCAAAAAGAATTACAAAAGGAAATATCAGCTTTAAATAAATTTATGCAAGCCAAAGAAACGCATTTAAAATTCAACCTACATGAAAAATTAGGTGAGTACTATGTACAGGTGATTGATAATCAGACTGATGAAGTGGTCAGAGAGATCCCATCTAAAAAGATGATGGATACAGTTGCCCAAATGTACGAACTAATTGGTATTATGGTTGATCGAAAAATTTAGGAGGGGTTCAAAATGGCAGGTCCAATGAGAATATCTGGTCTAGCTTCAGGTCTTGATACTGAAACAATGATTCAAAAATTAATGAAAGCGGAACGATCTCCAATGGAGAAATTGCTTCGTAAGCGTCAAAAAGAAGAATGGACGCGCGACAGCTATCGCGAGCAAAATGCATTATTGCTAGAGCTAAATAATAAAGTAAGTAAATTGCGTCTGACTTCCGATTTTACAAAGCAAAAAGTATCTTCTTCCGATGACGCTAAAGTAACAGCAAGTATTACAAAGAAGAATTCTACAACGCAGTACGATGTATCTAATGTTCAGCTTGCGAAACCGGGTACTGGTGTTTCCGTGAAGTTTAAGGTTAGCGATGATATCAAGGATAGTAATACTGAAATAAATAGTTCCTTTGATTTTACACTGAAGGGTAATGATGGCTCAGACGAAGTCACCATTTCAGTAGGTGAAAAAGACACAATTGAGTCGGTTTTAAATAAAATTAATAGTGAGTCCAGTAAGACCGGCGTTAAAGCTTTTTATTCTAATACCGACAAATCTATTGTTTTCACATCTCAGGTACCTCCAACTGAGGAAAATAAATCACTAGTGTCAGCTATTCAAATTACGACTAGCAGCACAGATAATAAGCTTAAGATCACGAATGGTGAAGTTAAACAAAGTGCTAATGATGCAGACCCTATTATTAATGATTTTTCTAAAGATCAAGTTTTTAAAGGCATCGTAAAACAAGCCGGAAAAGCTACTGTAAATGGTGTTGAATTTGCTTTAGATTCCAAAAACACACTTGATTTTGATGGTATGAGCTTTACTTTTAAAGATAATATCGGTGTCGGTGATAAAAACGTAGTCATTTCTACAGTCAAAGATACGGAGTCAGTTATGACTGCTATCAAAGAGTTCGTTGATACCTATAACAAGGTAATCGATCAATTTAATAACAAGCTGACAGAAAAAGTGTACCGCGATTTCTACCCGCTTATTGATGAAGAAAAAGAAGCAATGAAAGAAAAACAAATCGATAAATGGGAAGAGAAAGCGAAGAGCGGTCTGTTAAAAAGGGACAGTATTTTATCTGATGTGCTCACACAGATGCGCAGCTCGTTCTATACTCCTGTAGAAGGAGTAGAACCGCCAAAAAATACACTTGCTAGCATTGGAATCGGTCCAAAGAAATCCGATGGTCTGGGCAGTAAGTTTGATTACATGGAAAACGGTAAGATCCACATTGATGAAGAAAAGCTTAAAGATGCCTTGTCAAATGATCAGGAAAGAGTTATTGCTCTCTTCACAAATGGTAGCGGGATTACTTCAGGATCTGATTCATTCAAATCCCAAGGTCTTGCTCAACGTATTTATAGTCAGACGAATGCTGCTATGAAAAAAATTGGGGAAAAAGCGGGTCGGACAGGTACAACCAGTGATAATAGCCTAATTTCAAAGGATATCCGAGATATCAACACTCGCATTAAGGCTTGGGAGAATAAACTAAAAGATAAAGAAACAAGTCTGTGGAAAAAATACTCGGCCATGGAGCAAGCGATTAATAAGCTAAATGCTCAAGGCTCCAACCTGTTATCTAAATTCGGTGCGTAATGGTTTTGAGGAATAAGGAGGGGAATGCATGAATCAGACGGCTGCACAAATCTATCAACAGAACCAAGTGAAAACAGCCTCGCCAGGCGAGCTTACGTTAATGCTGTACAATGGAGGCATCCGTTTTAGTAAAGAAGCAAAGATAGCTTTGGAGAAACAGGACGTTCAAAAAGCTCATCAGAGCATTATTAAGGTACAGGATATTATCCGAGAATTAATGGTTACGTTAGATCAAAACGTAGCAATTTCTGAGCAGTTTATGCTGATGTATGATTATATGTATAATCGTACAATTGAAGCGAATTTGAAAAAGGACGGCGCCATCATCACGGAAGTAGAAGAATTTTTTGTGCAATTCCGCGATACATGGAAACAAGCAATACTGATTGCCAGAAGGCAGCCGGAAGGAAATCAGATATAATGACGAATGTTTCTGCGATGGATGTAGCGAGCAATATCCTTATCCTTACTGAAAAACTAATGGAAATCCTGAAGCATGATGAAGAGCCGAATCCCGATGAGTGGAACTCCGTCCTTGAACAGCGAGAAGAGCAAATTGCGCACCTAGGTAAACTGCAAGCACTAGGCATAGACCTACAAGCACAGGAAAAGGAATTATTGCAGAAAAGCTATCAGCTTGATCAAGAAATCCTTTCTCTGATGAAGCAGCAGCAAGCAAAAATTGAAGAACAGCTACAACAGGTAAACAAGGCGAAAGTAGCAAACAAACAGTACGCTGGTGAAACGACTCATGTTGCCTATGGAGCTTTCTTTGACAAAAAAAATTAAGATATATGCTAGTTTTTACACGAAAAAATGGTCGAGCAATCGACCATTTTGTTTCTTGCTAAAGCCCTTGGTGAGCCAAAAAGAATTTATGGCATCACATCTGCTGGAATACGTTGACCGCAAGCCTGACAAGGCTTGTGGTATTCAATTCTCTCACCACAATAACAAACAAGACCAATCATACGAGCAGGGCTTCCTACCACAAGCTGATGAGCCCCTACGTCCCTGATGACCACAGAGCCTGCTCCTACCATAGAATAGGCACCGATGGTTGTTCCACATACGATAGTGGCGTTCGCTCCTATGGATGCTCCTATCTCGACTTTGGTCGGTACTACTTTCCAAGCGCTACTGCATGCACGTGGGAACAAATCGTTCGTAAATGTCATATGGGGTCCGAGAAATACATGATCGTCAATCTCGACCCCATGATAGACAGAAACACCATTCTGAATTTTGACGTTATTCCCGATTTTTACCCCTTGATCGATGTAAACATCCTTACTAATGATGCATTGGCTCCCGATTGTACTTTGCTCTCGAATTTGTGCATTGTTCCAGATTTTTGTTCCAGCTCCAATCATGGCATGCTTAGACACTTCTGCTGTTGGATGAATAAAGACATTTTCATGTGTCTGGTGAGACATAGTTTGCCCCCCTCGTCGGTCAGTTTCCCTTTTTGGAAAAGGAGTATTTTTTCCTTCCACAAATTACGCAGATGTTGCACGATGCTCCTCTTCTTAACGTATTACTAATAGAGGGATTTAATTACGGAGACGAGGGGGAATGAACGTGAGGATACCCATCATTGATTTGACGGACGAGGTAGAATTGCTCTGGAATGAGATTAACAGTGCTGTCCAGGAAGTGCTACGTTCGGGCCATTTCGTACTTGGTAACGAGGGAAAAACGTTTGAGAAGGAAGTAGCTGACTATTTGGGATGCAAACATGCAATCACGGTAAATTCAGGTACGGATGCGTTATTTATCGCGTTGAGGGCTTTGGAAATTGGAGCAGGAGATGAAGTGATCGTCCCCTCCTTTACCTTTTATGCTACGGCTGAAGCTGTTGAGCTAGTCGGAGCGACGCCGGTGTTTGCTGAGATTAACCCAGATACATTCAATGTAGAACCGGCTGATATAGAGTCCAAAATTACCGAGCGGACAAGAGCAATTATTCCTGTTCATCTATATGGACATGCGGCTAAAATGGAACCGATGATTACGATTGCACAACAATATGGGTTAGGGCTTATCGAGGACACCGCACAGGCATTTGGTGGAGAGTACTGTGGCAAGAAGCTAGGAACCTTTGGGCATTTTGGATGTTTTTCCTTTTATCCCACTAAGAATTTGGGAGCATATGGTGATGGAGGCATGTTAACCACAGATAACGATGAACTGGCAGAAATAGCTCGCAAATTACGTACCCACGGCTCGTTGATTCCTTATCAAAATGAACTTACAGGTTACAATTCGCGTTTAGACGAATTGCAAGCCTGTATTTTACGTGTGAAGCTACCTTATATTAACCAATGGAACGAAGCAAGAAGAGAAGCTGCCCAGCAATACAATCAGATGCTAAAAGACGTACCAGGCATTGTAACGCCAAAGGTAGCAGGATATGCCAAGCATGTGTATCATCAATACACGATACGGGTGAAACATGGCTTACGCGATGAATTGCACCGTTATCTGCATCAGCAAGGAATTGGTGCAATGTTATATTATCCTACTCCTGTGCATCAACTGCCAGTATACCAAGCAACACAACAGCCTAAGCTAGCTGTTACGGAGCAAATGGCAACTGAGGCGTTAAGTTTGCCGATGTGGCCGCGTATTACCTTAGAAATACAACAGCGGGTAGTACATGCAATACAGAGCTTTATGGCTAAAGTAGGATAGGGCAAAGGGGCGAAACTTGCTGGTGAAAAGCAGGGGTTCGCTTTTTTCTTTGTTTTTTTTGACAGTAGAAATATTTTTTACTTTTTCATCTAACTCTGGATATTCATTTGCTATAATGAATTCGTTCAGAAATACATGCTTGGGCAAGTGAGGTTACTAACATGAATGTAAAAACATTTTTTGCGGGAAGAAATCGTTCGTTGTTACTTGTTCTATTTATTGTGTTGGTTTTAATACATACCATTTATTTAAATGGAAGTGTAAGTCAACTGCTACATCCGGCGGCAATTGAATTAGTTGGGCTATCTGTCATTATCTCGTATGCTATTAAGTGTAAACATATTAAAATCAAACATTTATTTCGATTATTGATCCACGGCAGAGAAAATAACATCGAAGAGACGATCAAGCGTTTTTATCAATACTCGGTTGTTTTAAAAGAGAAAGGCTACATTTCCTTGGAAAAAGAATTGATGGACGAGCCTGATTCATTTGTTCAGCGGGGGGCGTTGCTGGCGATCGAAGGTGTGTCGGAGCAAGAACTTCGTATGATTTTAGAAAACGAGTGTAAGGGTGAACAGCATCGCTACCAGCAAATGGGCGGAATGTTTCGATTGGTTGCCCTGCTGGCGCCTGGAATGGGGCTGGTTGGGACGTTATTGGGGATGACAGGAGTATTACAAACCCTGTCTGATTTTACGCAGACAGGCCAGAGCCTAAGCACAGCGGTGGTAGCTACCTTGTATGGAGCCTTGCTAGCCAATCTGTTGGCGTTGCCATGTTACTATCGGTTAATGGATATTCATGATCAGGAAATGTTTGAAAAGCGGCTTTATATGGAAGGATGCGTAGGGCTACAGCGCATGGAAACTCCACGAATTTTGTTTGAAAAACTAAATTCCTTTTTACCTGCTGATCAAAAGCTAGTACTCTTAAAAATGCCTGGCAGCATGAAAGGAATTATTGAAAGGCAGAGCGAGTATGCAGGATGATCGTCTGTATGATGAAAAGGAGCTAGAGAAAAGCTGGCTATTAAGCTACAGTGATTTAATTACCTTGCTGTTTATCATTGTCATAATCATTGCGGCGATGTATTCGGCTCAGGTCAAGCAACAACAGCAAGAGCTTCAGCAGAAGGCATCTGAAACGACGGAAAAGGCCGAAATAGCAAAAGCTGAGCAAGCCGTAGCTGAAATGAAAAAGAAAGCATTGGAAGCAGAAATCCGCGAGCTGTCTGCAAAGCGTGATGTCAAGGCGATTGGTGCCGGGCAACAAGACGAACCGGTAGAGCGAAATATACAGGTAGTGAAGGAAAAAGTGGGAGAGGCCTTGCAGGAGTTCCATATCCCCTTTGTAGAGCAAAGCGATGGAGTGATGATCCGTTTACCGGAAAATTTGTTGTTTGCTAGCGGATCAGCCGATTTAGCTCCAGATGGTCAAAAAGTCATAGACAGGCTAGCTGATGTATTACAAAAATTTCCTCATCAAGTGCGAATTGAGGGGCACACAGATGACAGTCCCATTACAAAAAGCCAGTATGTCGCTAACTGGGATCTATCTCTTGCGCGTGCAAAGGCCGTTATGCAGGAATTTGTTCAAGAACGAGGGTTATCTCCAGCACGATTCATTGTCGCAGGCTTTGGAGAAACGAAGCCTCTTGTAGAGAATACAACAGAAAAAAATCGCCAACAAAATCGCCGTGTGGAAATTACTGTACTAAGCGAGCAGACAGAATGATGGTATGATCAGCATAACGATTCATAGTAATGAATGATATATGTTTCTTTATAAGACCTCCTTTTTGAGATGAACAATAGGAGGTCTTTTTTATTTATAGATGAGACAAAAAAACTGTGGTGAACGAGAAAGAAATGCTTTTTCAGAGTTATACACAAAAAACGAGTTCTTGTGCACAACTTCTTGTGGATAATGTGGACAACTTTGTGGAAATGCGCAATTATGGGCAAGGTTACCCACAGATGAGAAAGCTAGAGAATAAATTATTTAAAAAATGAAGTGGATAGACAGCGATGTGAGCGAGTGTCGAACCTAGATTATGCTATAGCTGTGGATAAAGAATAAAAAAGCAAAAAAGTCTTATGTGTCCAATGTGTGACATGATTTTGTTATATAGATTGAAGAAATTTTTCGAGCTAGAATACAATTAATCGACAATATCTGTAGGTGGGGAAGCCGTTTTCGAGAGCCAAATAAATTTTAAATCTCACACTGGTAATTATAGCTAAAAATGTATCGTAATTCCCTGCGTTTATAGGGTAAAGACCACGTCTCTCAACGCTAGATCGAGTCTCTTGTAGCACTCCATTTTCTGGTAAAATTACATATATGGAAATATGTTTAGCAAAAAATATGTGGGAGCGCTTTCCTGCTTTTACTACGGCAGTAAAGGCTTATTTGCTTGTAACATTAAGCCTTTCTAAGGCTGCTATGAGATGTTTAACAAAAAAATAAAGACCACGTTGAAATTTGTCGATAATCCAGCATTTGACTTTACCATAGGCAAGGTGTATAGTCAGATCATGGATTAACAAATAGTCCACAGTTTTCTTATGAAAGGAATGTTTAATACATGCAAGGAAAAGTAAAATGGTTTAATGCAGAAAAAGGTTTTGGTTTCATCGAGCGCGATGGAGGCGACGATGTATTCGTACATTTCTCCGCTATCCAATCTGAAGGTTTCAAAAGCTTGGATGAAGGTCAAACTGTAGAGTTTGATATCGTTGAAGGCGATCGTGGTCCTCAAGCGGCTAACGTAACTAAAATCTAATTGATTTTATAATCAATACCCCCTAGGATAACTTAGGGGGTTTTTGGTGTTTATTTCCACTAAAATTCCTTGTTTCAAAAAAATCGAAATAGGTTTAAAATAGAGACAAGCCTTACTTGCTGTGTTGACGAAAGATTAAAATCAAGTGAAAATTTTTAAACATTTTGTCTTTTTTTCACGAATTTTGTTAAAACGAAAAGAAGAAACAGCAGGTTTTAATTACGTCTATGTAGAATACAAATAGCATAGACGGAAGGAGGTTGTGTCCATGAACTACAATATTCGTGGCGAAAACATTCAAGTTACAGAAGCTCTTCGGGAGTATGTAGAGAAAAAGATAAGCCGTCTCGAACGCTATTTTGACAATCTAGGGCATGTAGAGGTACATGTGACAATGCGCGTGCTTCGTGGAGAAGGAACCATTGAGGTAACCATTCCGATGACTGGCGTTATTCTCCGAGCTGAGGAAACTCACGACGATATGTACGCAGCAATTGATTTGGTTGTTGAAAAATTAGAGCGTCAAATGCGTAAGTACAAAACAAAAATCAACCGTAAACAGCGTCATGAATCAGGGGCTAAAGCGATGCCGAATATGGAAGCTTCCTCTGTAGCTGTAGCGGATGAAGAGGATGATGTACAGTTTGATATCGTAAGAACGAAGCGATTCAACTTAAAACCGATGGATTCAGAAGAGGCCATTATGCAAATGGAACTTCTGGGCCACAACTTCTTCGTCTTTGAAAACAGTGAAAGCAATGATGTAAATGTAGTCTATCGTCGAAATGATGGACGATACGGGTTAATAGAACCAAAATAAACGTATACAATCATTAAAAAAATTAAAAATATATACAAAAAGTGGTAAAGGGGTTGTCGATTGGCAACTCCTTTACTTGTGTTTACTGATAGAGATTTGGTAAAATAGATTGTTAGAAAGTACCCTTAGGGGAACGGTGGAAGGGGTGTCCCTATGTTAGGGCTTGTAAAGAAGCTTTTTGGCGATACAAATGAACGTGAATTAAAGAAATTAGTTAAGCGTGTAGACAAAATTAATGCGTTAGAACCCCAAGTAACATTACTTACTGATGACCAATTAAAGGAAAAAACGGCGGAATTCCGTGCTCGTTTGGAAAAGGGAGAAACGCTGAATGATATATTAAACGAAGCTTTTGCTGTAGTGCGTGAAGCGTCCAAACGTGTATTGGGGATGCGTCACTTTGACGTACAGCTAATTGGTGGTATGGTCCTGCAAGAAGGACGCATTGCTGAAATGAAGACTGGTGAAGGTAAAACCCTTGTAGCGACCTTAGCTACGTACTTGAATGCCTTGGCTGGTAAGGGTGTTCACATTGTAACAGTAAACGAATACTTAGCTGAGCGTGACTCCAAGATTATGGGTGAGCTGTACCAATTTCTTGGCATGACAGTAGGTTTGAACATAAACGGTATGAGTGCTGAACAAAAACGTGAGGCATACTACTGCGATATTACGTATGGTACAAACAACGAGTTTGGATTTGACTACCTGCGTGACAACATGGTGCTTTATAAAGAGCAAATGACACAACGTCCTTTGCACTATGCAATCATTGACGAAGTGGATAGTATCCTAGTCGACGAAGCGCGTACTCCACTGATCATTTCCGGATCAGCTAATAAATCTACTGAACTTTATTATATTTGCTCCCATTTTGTAAAAAGACTGGAGTCTGAAACGGATTTTAGTATTGATGAAAAACTAAAAATCGCTACTTTAACCGATGAAGGTGTGAGCAAGGTTGAAAAAGCGTTTAACGTGGACAATTTGTACGATACCAACCATGTTACACTTAACCACCATATTACATCGGCTTTGAAGGCTCAGGTTCTGTTTAAACGTGACGTTGATTATGTTGTGCAGGATGGCGAGGTTGTGATCGTAGACGAGTTCACAGGGCGTCTGATGGTGGGTCGTCGTTACAGTGATGGTTTGCATCAGGCGATTGAAGCGAAGGAAGGGCTAAAAGTACAGAGCGAAAGCATGACCTTGGCAACAATTACGCTGCAAAACTACTTCCGTATGTATCAAAAGTTGAGCGGTATGACCGGTACAGCTAAGACTGAGGAAGAGGAATTCAAAAAAATCTATGGATTGGACGTAGTTGTGATTCCTACAAACCGCCCAATTCAACGTATAGATATGGCGGATGCAATATATAAATCCGAGGATGCCAAATATCGTGCGGTAGTAAAAGAGATCGTGGAGCGCCATAAAAAAGGACAACCTATTTTGGTTGGTACCATTTCCATCGAAAACTCAGAGAAACTATCTCACCTATTGCGCCAAAAAGGTGTACCACATAATGTACTCAATGCGAAGCAGCATGAACGTGAAGCAGAGATTGTTGCTCGCGCGGGTCAATTCGGTGCAGTAACCATCGCTACAAACATGGCTGGTCGCGGTACAGACATTCAGTTGGGTGAAGGGGTACCTGCAATAGGTGGTCTGCATATCATCGGTACAGAGCGCCATGAGAGCCGTCGTATTGATAACCAGCTACGTGGACGTGCAGGTCGTCAAGGGGACCCGGGTTCCTCTCAATTCTTCTTGTCCCTACAGGATGAGCTTATGCGCCGTTTCGGAGCTGACAACATCATGAATATGATGGACAGACTCGGAATGGAAGAAGATATGCCGATTGAAAGCCGTCTTGTATCCCGTGCTGTTGAATCTGCTCAAAAACGAGTAGAGGGTAGCAACTTTGATGCACGTAAAGTTGTCTTGCAATATGACGACGTAATGAATAAGCAACGCGAAGTCATCTATAAGCAGCGTAAAGAGATTCTTGAGCGCGATAACCTGCATGATATCGTTGAGGGCATGATAAATAGCGTGATTGAACGTATAGTTCAGGCGTATTGCCCGAAAGAACAGATTCCAGAAGAATGGGATCTAGAGGGTCTGCTTGAAACATGCGTAAGCACATTCTTGTTCGAGGATGCGATTACGGTTTCTAATCTGAAAGGAAAAGAAGCGGAAGAGATTGAGGAGATGTTGAAAGAGATTGCTCATACGCAATTGAAACAACGTCAGGAAGAAATTGGCGATATGATGGCCGAATTTGAAAAAGTGGTTGTTCTACGTGCTGTTGATAGCAAGTGGATGGATCACATTGATGCAATGGAACAATTGCGCCAAGGTATCCACCTGCGTGCCTATGCTCAGACTGATCCATTGCGTGAGTATCAATTTGAGGGATATGAAATGTTCCAAGGCATGATTGCAAGCATTGAAGAGGAAGTATCCTTGTATATCATGAAATCGGAAGTTGGACAAAACCTTGAGCGTCAGGAAGTAATTGATGCTGAGAAGTTAAAAACGTCTGGACCATCTGATGAGGCTGGAGCATCTGAGCCAGAGCAAAAAAACAGAGCACAACGCCGTGCAGATAAAAAGAAAAAATAAAACAGGCCTGAGAAGAAAGCTGCTGTTCAGTTGAATGGCAGCTTTTTTGGCATATAATAAGAGCAATAAGACTGAAATGGGGGAGACAATGGTAACAGCGGAGATAACCTCATGGCTCTTAAAAATTTTATTCTTATTAAACTTTTTGTTTGCCATCGTGGTTGTTTTTTTAGAGAGACGTACCCCTGTTTCTACATGGGCATGGTTAATGATCTTATGGTTTATTCCTGTTCTTGGATTTGTTTTATATCTTATGCTGGGACAAAATTTAAGTCGAAAGAAAATTTTTAAGTGGGATAAGCATGTTTATGCTTATATGAAGCGAGAAGTAGTTAAACAGATGGAGCAGCTCAAAGCTAAGAAGCTCCAGTTCCATGACCCTGTTGGCAAAGAGTATCAGGACTTAGTGTATTTACATCTAAACAATGATGAAGCACTACTGACCCAAGATAATCAGGTAGAGATTATTACGGATGGCTTGCATAAATTTGAACGCTTGTTTGAAGATATTCGCCGGGCGAGCAAACATGTCCATTTGCTGTATTACATCATCAAAAGCGATGAGCTTGGCAATCGACTGGCTGATCTATTATGCGAAAAATCACGGGAGGGAATAGAGGTTCGAGTCCTGTACGATGAGAGTGGGTCACGTTGGCTGTCTAAGGGGCTGATACGTCGAATTAGGCAAGCAGGTGGACAGATTGAGCCTTTCTTTCCTTCCAAGATTCCGCTACTCAACCTGCGTGCAAATAACCGCAATCACCGAAAGATAGTTGTTATTGACGGAGAAGTTGGCTATATTGGGGGCTTTAACATTGGAGATGAGTATCTGGGTAAAAACCCTGCCTTCGGTTATTGGAGAGATACGCATCTAAGAATACAAGGCTCAGCGGTGGATGATTTGCAATCACGCTTTATGCTAGATTGGAAGCAAGCATCTGGGCGGGACATGGCCTTTCGAAATTATTATCAAGCTTCGTCTGCTCCCCGTGGGGATATTCCCCTACAAATCGTTTCAAGTGGCCCTGATTCACAATGGGAGCAAATTAAAAATGGGTACATGAAACTAATAGTAACAGCTAAAGACTATGTGTATATCCAGACCCCGTATCTAATCCCTGATGACAGTATTTTGGATGCGTTGCGCATTGCAGCGTTATCTGGTGTCGATGTCAAAATTATGATTCCGAATAAGCCGGATCATCCCTTTGTTTATTGGGCTACTTATTCAAACGCAGGTGAGCTATTACGAGCTGGGGCAAAGGTATACACCTATGAGAATGGCTTTATGCACGCTAAAACGATTGTTGTAGACGATAAGCTTTCCACAGTAGGAACTGCTAATATCGATGTGAGGAGCTTTCGTTTAAATTTTGAAGTGAATGCGTTTCTCTACCATTCCCATACGGCTAAACAATTGGCTAAACATTTCTTAGCTGATATAGAGCTTTCATCTGAATTAACACTGGAAAAGTATAGACAACGTCCATTATCTATTCGATTAAAAGAATCGATTTCACGGTTACTGTCAGCCATTTTATAGGAGCCCACATGCTATTCTGGGCTCCTTTTTTGTTTGATAAGAGTAATACGAAAAACGGTTTTTTCTAAAGGATTTTCATCCAATTCCAGTAGACCTCCGTGCAATTTAACAATCTTATGAGCGATTGACAGGCCTAAGCCTGTTCCGCCATCGGTTTGTCGAGAATGATCTCCTCTGACGAAGGGATCAAATATATGACGCTGTACATGGGCAGGAATGCCGGTACCATTGTCTGCAATCTCAATGATGATGGAATCGTTCTGCTCCTGAACAGCAATTCGGACGTTCGTTCCTGGCGGATTATATTTAATCGTATTGGAAATAAGATTGCTTATGACTCTGCTCATATGCCGGTAATCAAAATCGTACAAAATTTCGTTTTCGGGCACCTGAATATGTAATTTAAATTGTTTTTCTTCCATGTCATCTAAAAAATCGACTGTAATTTCTCTGATGAATTCACATAGATCATAGGTACGAATGGAGAGGGGATACTGACCATCATCTAGTGTTAAAAAGTCAAATAACGAATTAATCAAAGCATTTACACTCTGCGATTTATTGTAAATAAGCTGCAAATAACGTCTTTTCTTTTCTTCATCCACCACCATATCATCCTGTAGGGCAGAGGCGTATCCCTGAATGCTTGTGATCGGTGTTTTAAGATCATGAGATATATCCATGAGCATACGTTGCTTACTTTCTTCCAATTTTTCCTTCTCAGCGCGAGTCGCTTCTAATTTATCTGCCAAAAAGTTAAAAGCATCACGGATTTTTCCGAATTCACTTTCCGCTTTTAGATGAATACGAGCTTGATAGTCTCCATCGATCATCTTTTTAATAGCAACGGTGATCGTATGAAGAGGAACACTAATTTTGCGAGCTGTCCACCGACTATATAAAAAGATGATAATAATGATCGGGACAAATAGGAGCAAACATGATTTAAGGATAATCTTGCTGACCTGAGATACCGTATGATCAAAATTTTTAAAGTATTGAATGTCAATGTTAATGCTGTCTCGGGGAATTTTGACCAAGCAAATATATTTCTTATTACTTTTGGTAGTAAATGGCGCAATGGAGTAGTAATAGAGCTGCTCCTCCGTATTGTCTAAAAACTGATAGAGCTGTTCCTCCGTATAATGGTAAATGGAATCCATTTTCACACCGATAACATGGATGATTTGGTGGTTAGAATTGAGGATTTCTACCCAGCCCCCGTTTTCCAAAATGGCATTTGCCCTAATATTTTCGTAGTCATCCGATACGATGTCCTTCGCCCGGTAAATGGGAGATAAGCCTTGTTCAACGCTTGAGTTGATTTGATAGACGAGATAACCGAGAGCTATCGTTAAAATGGAGCTAATAATAAATATAAAGATGCTATAATTCCATAATAATGTAGAGTGTATTTTTTTATGTTTCATTGTGAGCTGACCCTCTTTGTTTGGATGAAAAATGAACCAGTTTATAGCCTAGACCTCGAACTGTTTTTACATAAAGCGGTTTTTTGGGGTCTGGCTCTATCTTATCCCGCAATTTACTAATATGAACCATGATGGTGTTATCGTCACTGTAAAAGGGATCGCCCCATACCTTTTCAAAGATCTGGCGTTTGGTAAAAACACGATTGGGCTGCTCCATAAACATCTCAAGCATTTTATACTCCGTTGATGTTAAGGGGATTTCCACCTGATTCCTGCATAGGATGCATTGCTGCTTATGTAAAGTTAAATCGCCTACAGTAAGAACGGATAGAGCCTGTGTTGTCTCATCGTTTAATGGATTCAGATGGTAGGAACGTCGTAGTTGTGCTTTGATTCGTGCTACGACCTCTAAGGGATTAAACGGCTTGGTAATATAATCATCTGCCCCCATGCCTAATCCTAAAATAATGTCGTGATCTTGACTGCGAGCTGACAAGAAAATGACGGGGAGCGTGTAGTCCTGACGTATTTGCGTAAGCAGGTGCAAACCATTTAGCTTAGGCATCATAATATCAATTAAAACTAGATCTATTGATTGATTCTGGATACAGAGAAGGGCTGCTTCTCCATCTGAGGCTTCAATGACTCGCAGGTTTTCTTTTTCTAGATATAGCCGCAGTAGCTCGACTATCTCCTGCTCATCATCGGCAACCAGGATTGTCCGATTCATTCTCTTTTCCCTCCGCTAAGTCTATAAGTAAAACACTACTCACTATTCTACACGTTTTGGAAAAACGTGGTGATATTTTTAGGAAATAGATAAAATTTCATCGTCAACAAAACCTAGAAAGGTTGCACCTGTCTTATTTTCAGCTACAATAAACAATAAGAAAATGAGTTTTAAAGGAGTAGATAGAATGGCACTGATCGACGTGGCTGATGTAAAGCAAGAAATGGCTAGTCTGTCCAAACGACTAACGGATATTAGGGGGTCTCTTTGACCTCCCAGAAAAGCTAGAGCGCATTGGTGAATTGGAGGAGCGGATGTTAGCTCCAGATTTTTGGGATGATAATGATGTTGCACAAAAAACCATTGGAGAGCTTAATGGGATCAAAAGTCTAACAGATACGATGGGACGTCTGGATGCCTCTTATGACGACTTACAGATGATGCTGGAGCTAGTGATTGAAGAAGGCGATAGTTCTCTTATTTCCGATCTGTATCAGAGTACACAGGATTTAAAGAAGAACTTTGAGGACTTTGAGCTAGAATTGTTATTGAGCGATCAATACGATAAAAATAACGCTATTTTGGAGTTGCATCCAGGAGCTGGTGGAACGGAGTCGCAGGATTGGGGTTCTATGCTACTGCGGATGTACACACGCTGGGCTGAACGCAAAGGCTTCAAAGTAGAGACGCTGGATTATCTGCCAGGTGATGAGGCAGGGATCAAAAGTGTTACGCTGTTAATTAAAGGACACAATGCGTACGGATATTTAAAGGCGGAAAAAGGGGTGCACCGATTAGTGCGTATCTCGCCGTTTGATGCTTCAGGACGCCGTCATACTTCCTTCGTATCGTGCAACGTCCTACCAGAGATTGAAAACGATAAAGAAGTAGATATTCGAACTGAGGATTTAAAGATTGATACGTACCGTTCCAGTGGTGCAGGGGGACAGCATATCAACACGACAGATTCTGCCGTTCGTATTACTCATTTACCAACTGGTATAGTTGTGACGTGCCAAACCGAGCGTTCTCAGATTAAAAACCGCGATCGGGCTATGAAGATGCTATTAGGCAAGCTGTTCGAGCTACAGAAGCAGGAGCAAGAGAAAACACTAGCTTCGATTCAGGGAGAACAGAAGGACATTGCTTGGGGCAGTCAAATTCGTTCGTATGTATTCCACCCGTACAGCATGGTGAAGGATCATCGGACCAATATGGAGGTAGGCAATGTGCAGGCAGTGATGGATGGAGAGCTTGATCCATTTATTGATGCTTATCTACGCTCCCAATTGCAATAAGCGTGCGTGCATGCTGACAGAAGGAGAGGCTGAAGAATGCTAGTTTTTTCAGCCTCTTTTTTACTAGAAAAGAATTTAGAAATAAAAAATAGAAAAAGTATTGCATTTACCAGATTGCTATGTTAGACTATAGAAGTCAACACGATGCGGGTGTGGCGGAATTGGCAGACGCACCAGATTTAGGTTCTGGCGGGCGACCGTGGGGGTTCAAGTCCCTCCACCCGCACCATTTATCTGCCGGAGTGGCGGAATAGGCAGACGCAACAGACTTAAAATCTGTCGGGAGTAATCCCGTACCGGTTCAAGTCCGGTCTTCGGCACCATATAAGAACAGTGAGCACTTTTGCATAATTGCAAAAGTGCTTTTTCGTTTTTTGTGTAGTTTTTTAAGTGCGATAGTTTTGATTTATTGCTCTTTTCTAAAATGTTTTACAATCTTATGAACACTGATACAGAAGCTGAGAAAACGCATACTACTATGATATACTACATTTAGCAAATTACACCAATTTGGATGTAGCTTAGCTAATGGTAAAAACAGAGAAGCAAGTGAAGTAAAGTAGCACAGGTACAAACGGTAATGGCTATATAGTCTACTGCTCGTTTGTACCTATTTTTAGTTGCAAAGGAAAGGGAGGCATTCAAAAAATGAAACGTTTAGCAACTGTATTGATGGTAGGAGCGCTTGCTGTGGGATTAACAGCCTGTGGTGGACAACAATCACAACCTGCACCGGAAGAGAAGCCGGCGGCAGAGAAGGCAAGTGGAGATACAGCGACTGCATCAGCGGGAGAAGAAAAATTCAAACAAAGCAGTTGTGTTGGCTGTCACGGTGTGGACTTGAAGGGAGCAACCGGTCCTTCCCTAGAAACAATAGGTAGCAAATACAATAAAGATGAAATATTAGAGATCATTAAAAATGGAAAAGGCAGCATGCCAGCCAACATGTCTAAAGGCGAAGATGCAGAAACAATTGCAACTTGGCTAGCAGAAAAGAAATAGAACGAACGAATAGGGTGAGGTCCTTGGATCTCATCCTTTTTAGCCAAAATAATATTTGTAATCAATTAGAATTTTTATTATTATAAATGTATATTTATGCATAAAAATTAGGAGTGAGAGCGATGAAACGTATTGGGATTATTGGAGCCACTGGATACAGCGGTATTGAACTCATTCGTATCTTATTGCAGCATCCTGAGATATACATACAAAGTCTTTATTCTAGTTCGGCAGAAGGCAGATCATTGGCTGAATTCTTCCCTCATTTGCAGAGTGCAGATTTACCCATGCTACAGGGCATTCAGCCAGAGAAAATTGCGCAGGAGAATGATGTCGTGTTCTTAGCAACTCCGGCTGGGGTGAGTGCTGAAATAACGCCTGTTTTAATAAAGGGGGGAGTGAAGATTATCGATTTATCTGGTGATCTTAGGCTCCGATCTCCTGAGGCTTATCAGGAATGGTATAAGAAGTTACCAGCAACGAAGGAAGTATTGCAGCAGGCTGTCTATGGCTTGCCTGAATGGAACAAATCTAAAGTAAGAGAAGCTTCGGTGGTGGCTAATCCAGGCTGCTATCCAACTGCTACCCTGCTTTCCCTGTTACCGCTGCTTCAAACAGAGTGGATCAAGCCCGACAGTATCATTGTTGATGCTAAATCAGGAGTCTCGGGTGCTGGTCGTGGAGCGTCGCTTGGTGTTCATTACAGCGAATTAAATGATAGCTTTCACGCTTATAAAGTAGGGCAACATCAGCATACGCCAGAGATCGAGCAGGGAATTTTACAAATGACGAAGAAAGAGATAGCTATTCAGTTCACCCCTCATCTGGTGCCGATGACCAGAGGAATTTTGACCACTAGCTATATTCAAATAGATAAAAGTCAGGATGTAGGCTTTACCGTTGAAGGCTTACAAAAGCTGTATGAACATGCATATCAGAATGCTCCCTTTGTCCGTGTAAGGCCATTTGGGTCCTATCCACGCACAAAAGAGGTGCTTGGAACAAATTACTGTGATATCGCTCTTCATTTTGATGAAAGAACGGGTCGGATTATCATTTTATCCGTTATTGATAACATGGTTAAAGGTGCGGCGGGTCAGGCAATCCAAAATATGAATTTGTTGTTTGGATTTGAAGAGACGCTTGGGTTACCGAAACATGCTCTTTATCCGTAGTGTATGTGACGCTTTTACGCGAAGCGAGGTATTCTAGGTCAACTACTTATGAATAGGAGACTTGTAAAATGCTACATGAGGTTATGGTAATTAAATGCGGTGGAAGCATGCTGGAGCAATTGCCTGAATCTTTCTACAACAAACTTGCTTTCCTGCAAGCAGAAGGAAAATCTATTGTAATTGTACATGGAGGCGGACCGGCGATAAATCAAATGCTAGATCAATTGAAGATCGAGCCAATCTTTTCTAACGGATTGCGAGTAACGGATGAGGCTACCATGCAAGCCGTGGAAATGGTATTAAGCGGTCCAATGAATAAATTGATCGTTCGAAAGCTATTGCATGCAGGGGGAAAAGCATGGGGATTAAGCGGAGTAGATGGTTCCTTATTGCAAGCAGTAGAGAAAATGGATGGCTTAGGACTGGTAGGAAAGATTACAGCAGTGAATCCAGCACCTCTTCAATTGTTGCTTGCGAATGGCTATATTCCAGTCGTGTCACCTATTGCCGTATCAGAGGATGGTAACACACGATTTAACTGCAACGCAGATACAGCAGCAGGGGCGATTGCATCTGCCCTAGGCGCGAAACAAATGCTGATGCTAACAGATGTGCCAGGAATTTGGGAGGAGAATGAGCTAGGGGAAAAACAACTGCTGCCAAGCGTCACGATTGAAGACATCCAAATGATGATTCAGAACCAAATGATTACGGGGGGAATGATTCCGAAGGTTCAAGCAGCTTTAGACGCACTGGCCCAGGGAGTTCAGGAGGTTGTTATTTGTAAGGGAGCGGCAGAAACGCTTGATGGTTTGGTAAAAGGAAGAGCTGTAGGTACTTCCATTTCGGCCGGGATGCCGCGTGGAGAGGACTCACAAGCCTTCGTTGCAACAGAAATTGATTAGGGAAAAAGGAGAGAGATCGCTCATGACTGTTTATACAGAAAAAATGCATGTGATGAATACTTATGCGCGTTGGGATGTTACGATTGTCAAAGGGAGCGGTACCACGGTCTGGGATCATACAGGAAAAGCGTATTTAGACTGCACATCTGGTATCGGTGTGACATCGCTTGGGCATTGTCCTCCTGCCGTATCAGCAAAACTGCATCAGCAGTTAGATACCTTATGGCATAGCTCCAATGTAACGCAACATCCGCTGCAAGAGGAATTAGGAAAAAAACTGACTGAATTGTCTGGTTTAGATCAAGTGTTCTTTTGCAACAGCGGGGCGGAAGCGAATGAAGCGGCGATTAAACTAGCGCGGCGTTATGCCCAAAAAACGAAGAATGAGGATCGTTTCGAAATAATTACGTTTGAGCAGTCCTTCCATGGCAGAACCCTAGCTACGTTAACAGCTACAGGTCAGCAAAAGGTAAAAGAGGGCTTTAATCCTTTGCCGGCCGGATTTATCACTGTGCCATACGGAGATGTAGAAGCTGTGAAGAACGTGACGACAAACCAAACATGCGCCGTATTGCTAGAGCTTGTACAAGGAGAAGGCGGCGTTCATCCAGCCTCAATGGAGTTCGTGACCGAATTATATGCGTGGTGCAAATCAAATGATATTTTATTGATGATTGATGAAGTGCAGACAGGTATTGGTCGAACGGGTGAATGGTTTAGTTATCAGCACTATGGAATCGTACCCGATGTGATAACGCTGGCTAAAGGATTAGGCAGTGGCTTTCCGATAGGAGCAATGCTTGCGACGGAGGCGGTAGCCGCGGCCTTTTCTCCAGGCTCACATGGGACCACCTTTGGAGGGAATCAATTAGCTACAACAGCGGGAATGGCAACACTTTTGGAAATGGAGCAACAGAACGTATTATCGCATGTAAAAGCTATGAGCGAATACCTGCTTGATGCGTTAAAAGACATAGCCAAGCAATATCCCCATCAAATAAAAGGGGTACGCGGGCTCGGGTTGATGGTTGGTTTAGAAATGACTGGCGAGGTAAGCGGGTATCTAAAAGCGGCTCAGCAAAAAGGCGTATTATTGCTACAGGCAGGTCCAAATGTTATCCGATTATTGCCGGCGCTCATCATTCAAAAGTCAGAGATCGACCAATTAGTGCTAGTGCTAAAAGAGATTTTGCAGTCAGGAGAGAAGTAAGATAGCCGGATATCAGAAATAATCATGCAACGATTTTTGATTTTATTCAGAAAAATCGTTGCATTTTTTTTGGAGTGAATGTATGATTATACAAAAATAACGAATATATATTCATAAAGCAGAGTGTTGGGAACTTTTTGTCGATAGGAGCTGGTTGCGTTGGATAAGTATTTACACGGCAACAATACAGGGTTTCTTACGTTAGAGAGCGGAGAAGTATTTGCAGGTAAGCTGTATGGAGTACCACTTACCTCATACGGAGAGGTGGTTTTTCATACAGGAATGACTGGGTATCAGGAGGTGATGAGCGATCCTTCCTTTTATGGTCAGATCGTCACCTTCACCTATCCGTTGATTGGGAATTATGGTGTTAATGAAATCGACTATGAATCAACTCAGCCTGCTATTTCTGGTATGGTTGTTAGTCAGCTTTGTCAAAACCCTAGCCATTTTCGTTCCCGGATATCTTTAGATACGGCTGCAAAGCAGTTCGGCTTCCCTATTTTAGCTGGAGTAGACACACGGTCGATTACACAAAAGGTTCGGCAGGGTGGTCTGCTTTACGGTGTTCTAGCTGATCAGCCGATGACAGCAGAGGAGATTGCTTTGCATAGGCTTCGTCAGGAGGAGCGCATTTTTGTAGAGCATGTTTCCAGAACTCGCTCCATCACCTATCGAGGAGAAGGGGAGCATATTGTAGTCATTGATTTGGGTATGAAGCACTCTATTTTGCAAGCCCTGTTAAAGCTTGGCTGCAAGGTAACGGTTGTGCCTTATCAGACGCGTATGGAGGAAATTAGGGCTCTACAGCCAGATGGTATCGTCTTCTCCAATGGGCCTGGTAACCCTGAACAATTACGAAAATATTGTCGACAATGGCGTAAATTAGCCGAAGCATTTCCGACATTAGGGATTTGTTTGGGGCATCAAGTATTGTCGTTGATGTTTGGGGGACAGACAGAACGACTTCCCTTTGGGCATCGCGGAAGCAACCATCCTGTAAAAGAGCTGAGCACTGGTAAAGTATATATAACTTCGCAGAATCATAGCTATGTGGTGAAGGAGGGGGGATTAGATAAGCAAAACCTAATGGTCACCTATCGAAATGTAAATGATGGCAGTGTGGAAGGGCTACGACATATGTATCTGCCCATTATGAGCGTACAATTCCATCCAGAAGCACATCCGGGACCAGATGATACCTCACATATTATTGCGACCTTCTTGGAATCGGTACAAACGATAGGAGCGAAGCATTATGCCTAAACAACAACACATTCATAAAGTGCTGGTAATCGGTTCGGGTCCGATTGTGATTGGGCAGGCAGCGGAGTTTGATTATTCCGGGGCACAAGCTTGTCTTTCACTAAAGGAGGAAGGCGTAGAAGTTGTGCTAGTGAATAACAATCCAGCTACTATCATGACCGATGAGCAGATTGCAGATAAGGTGTATCTGGAACCATTAACTGTCACTTCTATCACAAAAATTATTCAAAAGGAACGACCGGATGGATTGCTACCAACACTAGGCGGACAGACAGGACTTAATTTGGCTGTGGAATTAGCTGAGGCAGGCGTATTAGAGCGCTTTGGAGTAGCTTTATTAGGGACTCCCTTGACTGCTATTCAGAACGGTGAGGATCGCGAGTTATTTAAACGAATGATGAATAACATTCATGAACCTGTTCCTGAGAGCATAACAGTGAGTACTATACAGGAAGCTCTACATTTTGCGAATCAGATTGGTTATCCCGTGATTGTTCGTCCAGCTTATACACTTGGAGGAGCAGGGGGAGGAATTGCTTCTGATCAACAGGCTCTTGAAAAAATCGCTGAACAAGGACTGGCAGCAAGTCCAATACAACAGGTGCTAGTGGAAAGAAGTGTGAAGGGCTGGAAGGAAATTGAGTATGAAGTCATGCGGGATGCAAATGATACCTGCATTATCGTTTGTAACATGGAAAATATAGACCCAGTTGGTGTTCATACGGGAGATAGTATCGTTGTAGCGCCTTCTCAAACCTTAACAGATCGTCAATATCAAATGCTACGCAGTGTTTCTACCAAAGTGATTCGAGCGTTAGGTGTAGTGGGTGGTTGTAATATTCAATTTGCCTTAGACCCACATTCAGATCGCTATTACCTCATTGAAGTAAATCCGAGGGTTAGTCGTTCCTCAGCCTTAGCTTCCAAAGCGACAGGCTATCCGATCGCAAGGATCGCTGCAAAATTAGCATTGGGCTATCACTTGGACGAGGTGCTCAACCCTATCACCGGTAATACCTATGCTAGCTTTGAACCAGCATTGGATTATGTAGTTGTCAAAATTCCACGTTGGCCCTTTGATAAATTCCCATTAGCTGACCGCAATCTAGGAACACAAATGAAAGCAACAGGCGAGGTAATGGCCATTGCTCGAACTTTTGAGGCTGCTTTGTTAAAGGCTCTCCGTTCTTTAGAAATTGGCTGTCATTATCTCTACCGAAAGGATATTGCGTCTCTATCTTTGGAGGAGTTGGAGAAACTATTAAAGATTGCCACGGACCTTCGTTTATTTGCTGTAGCAGAAGCGTTACGTCGGGGTATGAGTATACAAGAGCTTCACATGAAAACAGAAATTGACCCTTTCTATTTAGGTCATATTAAGTCCATTATCCAGTGGGAGAAAAGGTTGAAAGCATCATGCAAAGACACATTACGTATGGAGGAATTGAGAGCTTGTAAGGAAATTGGCATTACGGATCAGACGATTGCCTGGATGATGAAGCTTCCTGTAAGTGAAATTTGGAAAATGCGTCAGAAATGGGGTCTCATGCCGGTCTATAACATGGTCGATACGTGTGCGGGAGAGTTTGATGCAAAGACAGCTTATTATTACTCCACATGGCAAGGCAAGAATGAGGTGGTATCTTTATCAGCAAAAAAAATATTGGTGCTAGGCTCGGGGCCCATCCGTATTGGGCAGGGGATTGAATTTGATTATTGTTCTGTGCATGCAGCTAAGGCTTTGCAAAAACAGAAGCTGAAAGCCATCGTGATTAACAATAACCCAGAGACAGTGAGTACCGATTACGAGACGGCCGATCATCTTTATTTTGAGCCTTTGCATATTGAAGATGTGCTGCATGTAGCTAGGCAAGAAGGAGTGGCTGGGGTATTCGTCCAATTCGGTGGTCAGACTGCGATTAACCTGGCAGGTGCTATCCAAGAAGCGGGGCTGACCGTCTTGGGAACAGCCTTAGAGCAAATGAAACGGGTCGAGGATCGAGAACTGTTTTATCAGATGCTCCAAAAGCTAAATATTCCCCACATACCAGGGAAGGGAGTCTATTCCACAGAAGAGGCGATTCATGTTGCTACTAGCATTGGCTATCCTGTATTGCTGCGCCCCTCCTACGTTATTGGAGGCCAAGGAATGACGGTTGTGCATGATGAGGGCGAGCTACGTGCAGCGATGCAAGGCTGGATTGATGAACAGGTTGACACCAGTTGTTTTCCTTTGCTGATCGATCAATTTATATCGGGTATGGAAGTCGAGCTAGATGCGATAACGGATGGCTATGATGTATTAATTCCCGGAATTTTTGAACATGTTGAGAAAGCGGGAATACATTCAGGAGATAGTATTGCCTTGTTTCCTGCCCAGCATCTCACAGAACAACAGAAGCGGCTAATAGTCCACTATACCAAGAAAATCGCTAAGGAAATGCAAGCAATCGGGATTGTGAATCTCCAGTTCGTCCTACAGGATTCAAATGTTTATGTGTTAGAGGTAAATCCGCGTGCTTCTCGTACAGTGCCAATTACGAGTAAGGTGACCAATATCCCAATGGTGGAATTGGCTGTGCGAGTCTCTCTTGGAGAGCGTTTAGCAGATATGGGCTATGAGCTAGGACTTTCAGAAGACATTCATTTTTTTGTGGTAAAGGCTCCTGTATTTTCTTCCACGAAGCTAGTGGGTGTAGACCCTTTATTAGGACCTGAAATGAAATCTACAGGTGAGATTCTGGGACTTGGTCGAACTGTAAAAGAGGCATTCAGTAAAGCTTTTGCCTACAAACAAGGTGCGAATAAACGGCTAGCTAGTGGAGATGGTTTATTTCTTTCACTAAACGATGCTGACAAAGCAAGCGTATTACCCTACCTTCGGAAAGGAAAAGTATCGGGGGTACGTATCTATGCAACAGAAGGCACGGCGCAGTTTTTGAATAATCACGGCATTGAAATTACGCAAATATGTAAAGGATTACCTGACTATACATCGTTGGTTAAAGCGGGATTCATTCAAACGTCATTAATTACCGCTACAAAAGGAAATCAGGCAGAGCGTACAGGGTTTCAACTGCGTAGCTTATCTGTTCAGCATGGCATTACGTTGTTCACTGTTGTCGAGACATTTGCGGCCTATTTACAAATTTGTCAAGAAAAGGAGAGCGAAAGTAATGAAGCCTGTGAAGAACTTGGATCTCTATGCAGAAGTTCAACCCCCTCTTTATAGAGGAAAAAATACACTGCAAATTGACGAGTGGAGTAGGGAGGAGATGCTCGAACTACTGCATTATGCTAGTCAAATAAAGTCGATGCAAAAAAACGGCACGGTCTACCAGCCATTAGCTGGAAAAACATTAGCGATGATCTTCACGAAATCCTCCACGCGTACTCGTGTTTCTTTTGAAGTAGGGATGTATCAATTAGGGGGAAGCAGTTTATTTCTGACTGATAAAGACCTACAGCTAGGGCGCGGTGAAACAATTTCAGATACAGCGAAAATTTTATCTAGTTATGTAGATGGAATTATGATACGAACTCATGCTCACGAAAATGTCGTAGAGCTAGCAAAGCATGCTAGTGTACCGGTTATTAATGGGCTAACTGATTTGTATCATCCTTGCCAGGCTTTGGCTGATCTTTTAACGATACAGGAACACAAGGGCAGATTGCAGGGAATTAAGCTAGCCTTCATCGGAGACGGCAATAATGTGGCAAATTCGCTTGCTCTAGGTGCCTTGATTCTCGGATTAGATGTACGTATTGCCACACCTCCAGGATATGAGATGCAAAATGCTATTGCTGCAAAGGCAGTGGAATACGCTACTCAATATGGTGGAAAATTTATGATGACTCACGATGCAAATGAAGCTGTTGATCAAGCAGACGTGATTTATACCGATGTATGGACCAGCATGGGCTTTGAAGAAGAGAATGAGCAACGTTTGAAAGATTTCACCGCCTATCAGGTAAATGAAAAACTGGTATCCAGAGCCGATTCAGATTATATCTTTATGCATTGTCTCCCTGTGCACCGTGGTGAAGAGGTGACAGCAGAGATTATCGATGGACCTCATTCTGTGGTGTTTGAAGAAGCGGAGAATCGTCTCCATGCACAAAAAGCATTGTTGGCATCTGTAATGTAAATTCCGTCTTATATGGAATTAATGTTATTTTATAGTACAATATGAATAATTACCCAGAAAAAATACTACGAAATGGAGAGACAACGATGAAAAAAGATAAAATTGTATTAGCGTATTCTGGTGGTTTAGATACTTCTGTAGCAATTAAATGGTTACAAGATACCTATAACTACGATGTAATCGCGGTCGCCCTCGATGTGGGGGAAGGAAAGGATTTAGATTTTATCCAGAAAAAAGCGATGCAAGTGGGTGCATATAAATCCATCGTTATAGACGCGAAGGAAGCTTTCGCGAGTGAATATGTTTTGCCAGCTCTACAAGCCAATGCCATGTATGAGGGAAAATATCCATTGGTATCCGCTCTGTCTCGCTACTTGATTTCTAAAATTTTGATTGAGGTTGCGAATCAGGAGGGGGCAGTAGCTGTTGCTCATGGATGCACGGGTAAAGGAAACGATCAGGTGCGTTTTGACCTTTCTTTTACTGCTCTAAATCCAAATATTCAAATTGTTGCGCCAGTTCGTGAGTGGGGCTGGACACGTGATGAAGAGATTGAGTACGCGAAGAAAAATAATATTCCAATCCCGATTAATCTGGATAACCCATATTCAATCGACCAGAATCTTTGGGGAAGAAGCTGCGAGTGCGGTGTTCTCGAAGATCCGTGGGCTGCACCGCCTGAGGGAGCTTATGAGTTAACAGCCTCGATTGAAAATGCTCCAGATCAAGCGGAAGAGATAGAGATTAGCTTTACCAAAGGTGTTCCGACTGCTTTAAATGGGGAAGCAATGACGCTTGCTGAGCTCATTCTAGCTCTAAATAAGATAGCAGGCAAACACGGAGTTGGCCGGATTGACCATGTGGAAAATCGCTTAGTAGGGATTAAATCTCGTGAGGTATATGAGACACCGGCGGCTACTACACTCATTCTAGCGCATCGGGAGCTAGAGTTTTTGACACAGCCTCGTGAAGTCGCTCAATTTAAACCAATCGTGGAACAAAAAATGGCTCAGGTGATTTATGAGGGTCTCTGGTATTCCCCGATTCGTTCTGCTCTGCAAGCATTTATAGAAGAGACTCAGGCAAATGTAACAGGTACTGTTCGTGTTAAGTTTTATAAGGGTCAGGCCATTGTAGTCGGACGTAAATCAGATGCATCCTTGTACAGCCATGAGCTGGCTACCTATAATACCGGCGATCAATTTGATCATAAGGCGGCACTTGGCTTTATTAAATTGTGGGGCTTGCCTACAAAGGTGTATTCACAGGTGAATAACAATTCTGTACAAGAAAACCATGTCGAGCTTGAAAGCAACTCTGGTTCAGCGGCTTCTCCTTCTACAAGTAAAACAGAAAAGGAAGCGATCAAGCCATGAAACTTTGGGGAGGACGTTTTACTAAACCAACCAATCAACTCGTAGATGAATATACAGCCTCTATTTCGTTTGACCAAAGATTGTGGCGTCAGGATATTGTGGGTAGCTCGGCGCATGTCGCAATGCTCGGAAAATGTGGCATTCTCTCGATGGATGAGGTGCGTCAAATCATTGCTGGTTTGAAAAAGGTCAAAGAAAAAATTGAAAGCAAGCAGGTTCAATTTGAAGTCGCTCATGAAGATATTCATATGAACATTGAGAAGCTATTAATTGAAGAAATAGGACCTTTGGGCGGTAAACTTCACACAGGCAGAAGCAGAAATGATCAGGTAGCGCTAGATATGCATTTATATCTGCGTGAAAAACTGATGGAAATTATCGAATTAACCATGTACCTGCAGCAGGCTTTATTGGAGCAAGCCCAGAATCATTTGGAAACGGTTATGCCCGGGTATACGCATTTACAAAGGGCCCAGCCAGTGCTTTTTGGCTATCATTTGATGGCCTATGTATCTATGCTGCAACGTGATTTGGAACGGATGCAGGATTCGTTTAAAAGGGTAAATATCTTGCCTTTGGGAGCGGGGGCACTTGCTGGGACTACGTTTCCGATAGATCGGCAGTTCGTTGCCTCTATGCTTCAATTTGATGGGATCTATCAAAATAGCATGGATGCGGTAAGTGATCGAGATTTTATTGTTGAGTTTTTATCTCATGCTTCCTTATTAATGACCCATCTCTCTCGCTTGTGCGAAGAGCTAGTGATCTGGAGTAGTCAGGAATTTTCCTTCATTGAATTAGACGATGCATTTTGCACTGGTTCAAGCATCATGCCACAGAAAAAGAATCCGGATGTAGCAGAGCTTGTGCGTGGTAAGACAGGTCGTGTTTATGGAAATTTAATCGGAATGCTAACGGTGCTAAAAGGCTTGCCGCTGGCCTATAACAAAGACATGCAAGAGGATAAAGAGGGCATGTTCGATACTGTGGAGACGTTGCATGGAGCATTGGCTTTGTTAACGCCGATGATTTCTACTATGCAGGTGAAAACAGAGCAGATGCGAAAAGCGGTCACCCAGGATTTCTCTAATGCAACAGACCTGGCAGATTATCTAGTCACAAAACAAATTCCGTTTAGGAAGGCGCATGAAATCGTAGGAAATGCGGTTCTCTATTGCTTGGAACGGCACAAATATTTGCTTGACCTTTCCTTAGAGGAGTTCCGTGCGTTTTCCCCACTCATCGACCGAGATGTCTACCAAGCGCTAGATATTGATACGGTAGTGAATGCACGGAATGTGTTAGGGGGAACGGCTAAACAACAGGTTGAACAGCAGATTCAATTTTATCAGGAGAAAGGTAAAGAAAACAGGACTTGGGTAGCAACACATAGTCAGAAGGTTATGGTGGAGGCGCTGGTAGATATTAAGTCGCCTGTGGTATAGATAAAAATAGAGGGCAAACTTGCAAACGTTCGTAGGATCAGCTAATCGAAAGCTGATCCTTTTTGCTGTGAACGCTCTAGTTACAAAAAAATCTATGAGTGGGGAATTGCACGCAGATCAGCTCGTGCAATAATACGCTAGATACTGGATTTCTTTAAATAAGAACTTATGTAAAAAATAGTAAGAAAATAGTTGTCAATATAAAAAAGTGGGTATAAGATCACAATTTTTTGTTGTTTTTTTCCATTTTACCGACAAGAAATGCGATAATTAGGGGATAACAACACAGAAACTCAGTGGTATAATAGAAAAAGTGATCAGATGATAGTATTTTTTGTCTTTTTCTGATGCCTCAAGAACATAAGCGATAATAGGGTGTGATTTTTTTGATCGAGATGTATGATGTCTGGAAAACATATCCCAATGGCACCAATGCGCTAAAGGGGATTAATGTAAAAATTGATAAGGGTGAATTTGTTTATGTTGTAGGTCCAAGTGGTGCTGGTAAATCAACCTTTATTAAATTAATGTATCGGGAAGAAAGACCAACCAAGGGACAAATCTTTTTAAACGGATTTAATGTCAGTCGCATTAAAGAAAAACAAATACCAAATGTACGCCGCAGTATCGGAGTTGTTTTTCAGGATTTTAAACTATTGCCAACTTTAACGGTATTTGAAAATGTTGCATTTGCAATGGAAGTTATTGAGGCGAATAAGAAGATCATCAAGCCTCGTGTTTTAGATGTGCTTAATCTTGTTAAATTAAAGCATAAAGCAAAAATGCTGCCAGGAGAATTATCGGGTGGGGAGCAACAACGAGTCGCTTTGGCGCGGGCTATCGTTAACAATCCAAGTATCATTATTGCGGACGAGCCTACGGGTAACCTTGATCCCGAAACTTCTTGGGATATTATGCGCTTGTTTGAAGAGATCAATCAGCGTGGAACGACCGTTGTGATGGCAACACATAACCGTGAGATTGTTAATACGATTCGCCGTCGTGTCATCGCGATTGAAGCTGGTGAAATTGCCCGCGATGAACAGAGAGGGGAATACGGTTATGAAGATTAGTACATACGGACGCCATGTGCGGGAAGGTGTAAAAAATCTGGGACGGAATGGCTGGATGACTTTCGCTTCAGTTAGTGCCGTAACCATTACCTTATTGATCTTAGGTGTATTTTTACTACTCGCACTAAACGTTAATCACATGGCAAAATTGGTGGAAAATCAGGTTGAAATACGTGTTTTTATGGATGTTACCTCAGATAAGGCGGTAGCGGAGAGCTTACAAAAACAAGTGAAGGCATTGCCAGCTGTAGAGACCGTTACCTTTGTTCCGAAAGCCCAAGGGTTAAAGGATTTGCGGGAGCAGCTAGGTGAAAATGGGAAGCTTTTGGATGGCTTGGAGAAGGAAAATCCACTACCAGATGCATTGGTGGTGAAAACCAAAGAACCAAAAGATGTAGATTTTGTCGCTAAGCAGGTCAAAGAGATGGAACATATTGAAGATGTCGACTACGGAGCGGAAACGGTAAACAATTTGTTTACTGCGACCAATATTTTGCGTAATGTAGGCATTTTCTTCATTATTGGATTAGCTTTTACGGCGATGTTCCTTATTGCTAATACCATTAAACTAACCATTGTTGCACGCCGTCGTGAAATTGAAATTATGAAGCTAGTAGGAGCAACCAACTGGTTTATTCGTTGGCCTTTCTTTATTGAAGGTCTGTTTATGGGTGTATTGGGAGCGATTATTCCTATTACCATCCTTGCAGGAGGTTACTACTATTTATTGGAACAAATACACGCTAGTATGTACAGCTCTATGCTTCCGTTATTGCCAATGAATCCGTTTGCCTATCAGGTAGGACTGTTATTGGTAGGGATTGGTGCTTTTATTGGTATTTGGGGAAGTATGCTTTCCGTTCGCAAATTCTTGAAGGTGTAGATGATAGAGCAATTGATAGAATAAGGCTATGGGAGGGCACGTGAAAATGAAAAAGAATAACCTCATTCTTTCTGTTTTAGCGACCAGTATGCTGGCATGGGGACTAGCGCCTGCTCCTGCGGGGTATGCCAGCAAGAAATCTCTACAAACGATTAATCGAGAGCTAGAACAAATTCGGTCGCAGAAAAAGAAGCAACAGCAACAGGTAAGTAATATTAAGAATCAAATTAATACAGTGAGAAATGAGCAGAAAAATTTAGATCATGAACTATTTGCCATCGATCTAAAGCGAGAAGAAACACAGCAGAAGCTGGACAAGCTGGATAAAGACATTCACCTGACAGCTAAAAAGGCTGTGGTTGCACAGGAAGATTTAGATTCCGCTGTAGATCGAGTGGCTAAGCGTGATGAGCTATTAAAAACACGAGTCAAAGCAATGTATAAACGAGGTAAGGTATCCTATCTGGATGTGCTGATGGGCTCCTCTGATTTTGGCGATTTGTTGACACGCATGCACGGCATGAAGCTGATCGTGGAACAGGATAATCGGATTTTGGAGGAGAACAAAAAGGATAAACAAACCATTGAAAAACGGAAGAAAGACGTGGATAATTTACTTACTTCCTATAAAACAATGTTCTCAAAAAGTGAAGATTTAAAAGAAGAGCTCGATCGACAATATAATCGCAGTGTCGTTATAAAAGCCGAGCTTAAGAAGAAAGAAAACAATCTCATAGAAATCGAAGCAGAGGCACAAGAAGCCATGAGAGCAATGATTCAAGCAGAATCTGCTAAGCTATTGGAAAAGCGCAATTTAAGCAGTGTAAGTAATTACAAAGGTGGAAAATTGGGAGTTCCGCTTGACTCGTTCGTTCTTACTTCCTCATTTGGTTATCGGGCCGATCCATTCACAGGCAAAGCCGCAGGACACGATGGACTAGACATGGCAGCACCAAAGGGAACAACGATCAAAGCAGCCGAGGATGGTATCGTTATTTTTGCTTCAACGATGCGGGGATATGGTAATGCAGTTGTTATACAGCACAATAATGAAATCAGTACGTTATACGGGCATATTCGTGAAGGTGGGATTAAGGTTCGTGTTGGACAAGCTGTAAAACGTGGTGAAAAGATTGCAGAGGTAGGTTCCACTGGACGCTCAACTGGGAACCATCTGCATTTCACCGTGTATAAAAACAATCGACCGGTTGATCCCGCACCATACATCCGCTAGGATTGTCACAAATATTGTAGCTCCACTTTGCATACACTAGTTGCATAGCTTTTCCATGGCAGACAAAAAGGATGGTGTATAGTATGAAATGGAACGGACGCAAGGTGCTTGCCCTTGTGCTAGCCGGTATGTTGACCAGCAGTCTCCTAACTGTGATTGCTGTGAAAACAGTTCCGTTAAGCTCTGCAACAAATGCGGTAGTGGCTGGCGGGAGCAACGGTCTTTTCTCTCTTGGTGGTGGACAAGGTTCGCCCAAAGACTTTGCTAAGCTACAGGAAGTATATAAAATAATCAAATCGCGTTACGTGCATGAGGTAGCTGATGACAAGCTCATGGAGGGAGCCATCAACGGCATGATCTCTGCGTTGGATGATCCGTATTCAGACTATATGGATCCTGAGGCAGCAGCGGAATTTAATGCATCTCTTAATTCTTCATTTGAAGGAATTGGGGCAGAAGTAACAATGAAGAATGGTAAGCTTACCATCGTATCACCGATAAAAACCTCCCCGGCGGAAAAAGCGGGGCTTCGTCCAAACGATCAGGTGCTTAGCGTTAATGGTGAATCTTTGGAAGGCTTAGATTTGCATAAAGCGGTAGGGAAAATTCGTGGTCCTAAAGGAACGAAGGCTACTCTGAAAATTTTGCGTACGGGAAATCCCGAACCGATTACTGTTGTGATTGTTCGAGATGATATTCCAATTGAGACCGTCCATAGCTCCATCCTAGAGAGTAACGGTAAGAAAATCGGGAAATTAGAAATGACCTCCTTCGCTAGTGCTACGGCTGACGATTTTAATAGAGAATTAGCCGAACTAGAGAAAAAAGGCATTCAAGGATTAATCATTGATGTTCGTGGTAACCCAGGCGGCTATCTAAAAGCAACGACTAGTATCAGCGAGGTTTTGATCCCTAACAAGGCTAAAATTGTTGAAATCTCCTATGGAAATAATAATGAACAGGTAGAGACGTTTTATTCCAAAGCGGATAAGGGAAAACCGTATCCCATCACTGTTTTAATTGATGGAGGATCTGCTAGTGCCTCCGAAATTTTAGCAGGTGCCCTGTCCGAGAGTGCAGGTGCAAAATTGGTTGGCGAAAAAACGTTTGGTAAGGGTACCGTTCAGAACACGATGGAAATGAAGGATAAAAGCCAATTAAAGCTAACAATTGCTAAATGGTTAACACCTAAAGGAGAATGGATTCATAAAAAAGGAATCCAGCCTGATGAGGTTGTCACTCAGCCAGATTATTTTAAGGCAACACAGCTTCCGCATGATAAAGTATTATCACGCGATATGAATGGGATAGAAGTAAAGAACCTCCAATTAATTCTTGAAGGTCTGCAATTGAAGCCAGATCGTTTGGATGGCTATTATGATGCTTCTACTGAAGCCGCAGTGAAAAAATTCCAACAGGCTCACAAGCTTGAAGTGACGGGAAAAGTAGATCAAAAAACGGGTCTAGCGATGCAAAATGCTTTAATTAAAGTAATGAGAGATCCGAACAACGATCGCCAATTGCAACGTGCATTGGAGATCACTGCGCAGTCAAAGGCAAAATAATCCAAAGAAAAAAAGCAGGGAAACCTTTCTATTCTGTAGAAAGTAAGAACCACGAACAAAACGGTCGTGGTTCTTTTTTGTATAAGGATAATGGCTTGGACCTGATAGTAAAAGTGCAATAAGTTTTGCCGGCACTAGAGGTTTGGCAGATGCCAAGCTCTTTTATATTTTTAGAGGGGGAGAGAAAATTGAGTGTGCTCTGGAACCTGATAAGCAATTATTTGTACGCATTGGTACATTTTCTGTTAAATCCGCTCCTATATGCGTTTCTCATACTGATTTACCTGCATTATCGCAAACAAATGCTATGGGAGCGTCAATTGTTTTCTGTACGAATCCATTCGCCATTAGCACAAACACTGCGTTCTGTTGGTCTGGGGATAGTGGGCGGTTTGTTCGTTAGCCTTGTAGCTGGGTTATTAGGTATCTTTATTCAGGTATCTGACATGTGGATTGCTTGGGCGATTGCTTTATTACTTGCCTTTGTAAGATTTCGCTTTCTATGTTTGGCCTATGGAACGGCTATTTTTACCGGCTTACATGGGCTTGCCAAACTATTTCCCATAGCCGAAGAGGTATCTGGCATCGCTAAAGTATGGGGGTGGTTTGCTCATGCTAATCCAGCACCGCTACTAGCTTTAGTCGCTCTATTACATATTGTAGAAGCATGGTTTATTAGAAGTCATGGAGACAGACATGCATCTCCGTTATTTGTAGAAGGAAAACGCGGAAGAGTTGTAGGTGCTTACCAGCTTCATTCCTTTTGGTTAACACCTGTCATTGTACTAACCCCTGTTACAGAAGGGGCATTGCAGGTACCTGCACTATTTCAGGGATGGCCGTTGTTTTCTCCGGATTGGTCGATGGCTACGCTTGGGATGTTGCTTTTACCAGCAATTACGGGTTTTTCTGCTATTACGAAAACAAAAACACCACAGGAAAAAGCGAGCTCTTTATCCAAGCATTTATTTCTGTATTCATTCATTTTGCTTGGAATAAGCTATGTAGCAGTCATTGTTCCTTCTCTTGTGTATGTAGCTGCCCTCTTTGCCTTTTTTGGGCACGAATGGTTGGGGTGGCTAAGCGCACGCCAAGAGGAGAGATTGCCTCCCTACTACGTTCCTACTGGTAAAGGCCTGAAAGTGCTGGCTGTACTCCCAGGGACGCCAGCCGATGTAATGGGGATTAGGAGCGGCGAGGTAATTGTTAAGGTAAATGGATACCCGATCTCGGTAAAGGGAGATTTATATCCGGCGTTACAAGCTAACCCAGCTTTCTGTAAAATGGAAGTTTTGACACTGGATCATGAAATAAAATTTACGCAGAGTGCGATCTATGCGGGACAGCATCATCAGCTTGGTATTATTGTGGTACCAGACGAACGGACAACGCATTTTGTGTCTATGCAAGAAATTGGTTTCCTTGGAGTAAGGAAGCATAAACCGAAAGACGAGCACGAGCTGGGCATGTAGCAGGGAAAACCCTGCGTTACCCGTGGAAAAAGCATGGAAACAACAAAAAGATGACCTCAAGCTTGTATGAGGTCATCTTTTTCGTTTGAGAAGAACAGTTTTGGACTGTTCTTCTTATCATTTACGCAGAGGGTTTATCTGTGTTACCCTCAGACTTTTCCTTGTCATCAGGCGTTTGGGAATCTCCAGGTTTTCCTGATTCATCAGGTTTCTGGGAGTCGGGATTTTCACTTTCACCAGCACCCTCAGAACCATCGGTGCCGCCGCTCTCGCCCGTGCCTTCAGAACCACCGGTACCGCCGCTTTCGTCAGTACCTTCAGAACCGTCCGGCTCAGTAGGAGCTTCTTCCTCTTCTTCAGGCTTTACTACCTCAAGTCCAACGATATCTGTAGATTTAATCTTTTTACCGTCAGCTAGAACAAATTCTACCAAACCATTTTTCATGCTGACTGCCTGAATGATACCAGTTGACTCAGTTGAGGTTGGTTTGCCGTCCTCGCCTGTTCCTTGTTCTGTATACGTTACTTTATAACCAATCATATTGGCGTATTTTAGCGTTTGGTCAACACCAGTTTGAGACGTAAGAGATTCTAGGCCATGGATTTGCTGTTGGGAGATAATATCTTTACCTACGATAAACCAGATTCTGCCATCAACCATTTTTACTCCGTCAACGGTACCAGAAGCTGTTGTTACATAAATTTGACCGGAGTCATCCTTACGAGCCACTTCATAAGTAGCTTTTTTACCGATGATTTCCTCGTACTCTTTTACGTTTAACAGACTGCTATTTGACTCCTTCATAAGAAGCTCGATATTCGTCACTTTTTCTACCATGGTCATCATAGCGGTTTGCATCATAAATTGAGAGTTATCCATCGGTGACATCGGGTCTTGATTCTTTATTTGGGCAATCATTAGCTTCATAAAAGATTCGCTATCCAAGCCCGTTGAAAATTCTTTTGTATTAGCATAGCTATATTCTGCTTGTACGGAAGACTTTGTTTTCGGCGTTGTGTTTTGTGCTGTCGCTTTGGCTGCTGCTCTCGCTGCTCCCAGCGATTTTTGTATGCTGTTGGTCGGCATTCATTTTCCTCCCAAATGGGTAAAAATTATCAGACAGATAGACTTGCTATCTTTCTATATTATCGGTAAAATCACTTATATCGAATAGACAAACAAACGTTCGAGTTTTTGCTTACATTTTAAATGATTGTGCTATAATGAAGGATAGGATATAAAAAGGAGGATGAGGGGACCGTGGATCGTTTTGAGTTAGTTTCGGAGTATACGCCTTCGGGTGATCAGCCTATTGCAATTGCAGAGCTAGTGGAAGGAATAAAGGCGGGTAAACGCCATCAAACTCTGCTGGGTGCTACCGGAACAGGTAAAACCTTTACTGCTGCTCATATGATAGCTCAGGTGAACAAACCTACACTAGTCATGGCGCATAACAAGACCTTAGCTGCTCAGTTGGCAGCAGAATTTCGTGAATTTTTCCCGAATAACGCGGTAGAATACTTCGTTAGTTACTACGATTACTATCAACCGGAAGCCTACATTCCTCATTCGGATACTTATATTGAAAAGGATTCAAGCGTTAATGATGAGATTGATAAATTGCGTCACTCAGCAACTAGCGCGTTATTAGAGAGACGAGATGTCATCATTGTAGCATCCGTTTCCTGCATATACGGTTTGGGTTCCCCGATTGAATATAGAGAGATGGTGCTTTCCCTGCGTACGGGCATGGAAAAAAGCAGAGATGAGGTTTTGCATCGTCTCGTTGATATTCAATATGACCGCAATGATATTAACTTTACTCGTGGGACGTTTCGTGTTCGAGGAGACGTACTGGAAATATTCCCGGCGTCGCGCAGTGAACAGGCAATACGAGTAGAGTTTTTTGGTGATGAGATTGAGCGCATCACAGAGATTGATGTATTAACTGGGGAGATTCTGGGAAGTAGGGACCACGTAGCGATTTTTCCTGCGTCTCACTTCGTTACCCGTGAAGAAAAAATGAAGAAAGCTGTTGAAAATATTGAACAGGAGCTAGAACTAAGGCTGTTAGAATTGCAAGCAGCAGGCAAGTTATTGGAAGCGCAACGGCTAGAACAGCGTACGAGATACGATATAGAGATGATGCTGGAAATGGGCTTTTGCTCAGGAATTGAGAACTACTCCCGTCATTTGACTGGATTACCAGAGGGACATCCTCCATACACGCTGCTTGATTATTTTCCGGATGATTTTTTAATGGTGATAGACGAGTCTCACATGACCCTCCCACAAATTCGCGGGATGTACAATGGAGATAGAGCCCGCAAGGATGTACTGGTGGAGCATGGCTTCCGATTGCCGTCCGCCCGCGATAACCGTCCGCTTAGGTTTGAGGAGTTCGAAAAGAAAGTAAAGCAAGCTGTCTATATTTCAGCCACACCAGGAGTATATGAACTGGAGCATACGCCTAAAATGGCAGAGCAGGTCATTCGTCCAACAGGTTTAGTGGATCCAACAATCACCGTTCGTCCAATAAAAGGACAAATTGATGATTTAATCGGGGAAATTCAGGCAACCATTGCTAAAGACGAACGTGTTTTAGTAACGACTCTTACCAAGAAGATGTCAGAAGACCTAACCGATTATCTGAAGGAGATTGGCATTAAAGTACGTTATTTGCACTCTGATATTAAGACTATAGAGCGCATGCAGATTTTACGTGCCCTGCGTTTGGGCGAATTTGATGTTTTGGTCGGGATTAACTTGTTGCGGGAAGGGCTGGATTTACCGGAAGTATCTTTAGTTGCCATTTTAGACGCAGATAAAGAAGGCTTCCTGCGCAATGAGCGGTCATTAATCCAAACCATCGGACGTGCTGCGAGGAATGCAGAGGGTCGCGTAATTATGTACGCTGACAAAATGACTGATTCCATGTCGAAAGCCATACAAGAAACGGAACGGCGCCGTAGTATCCAGCTTGCTTACAATGAAAAGCACGGTATCACACCACAAACGATTCAAAAAGCCATTCGCGGAGTTATTGAAGCAACAAAAGTGGCGGAGGAGAAAGCTGATTATCTACCACACTTAGATGTAAAGAAGATGCCGAAAAAGGATCGCATAGTAGTCATCGAGCGAATGGAAGAGGAAATGAAGGAAGCCGCACGCAATCTCATGTTCGAGCGTGCAGCAGAGCTTCGTGATTTGCTATTGGAGTTGAAAGCTGACTTGTAGGGAGTGAAATACATGCCATTAGATCGAATCGTGGTGAAGGGTGCACGCGCTCATAATTTAAAAAACATAGATGTCGTCATCCCACGAGATAAATTTGTTGTTTTAACGGGACTATCCGGTTCAGGAAAATCGTCTCTTGCTTTTGATACGATCTATGCGGAAGGACAGCGTCGTTATGTAGAGTCGCTATCTGCCTATGCTCGTCAATTTCTTGGACAAATGGATAAGCCTGATGTAGATTCCATTGATGGTCTCTCTCCAGCTATTTCGATTGATCAGAAGACCACGAGTCGCAATCCACGTTCTACCGTAGGAACTGTGACGGAAATCTATGATTATTTGCGTCTGTTATATGCACGTATTGGAAGACCTGTTTGCCCAACTCATGGGATAGAAATTAGTTCCCAGACGATCGAACAAATGGTAGATCGTATTATGGAATTTCCGGAACGTACCCGTATGCAAATTCTGGCTCCACTAGTCCAGGGACGTAAAGGAGAACACGTCAAGCTGTTAGAAGATATTCGAAAACAAGGGTATGTTCGGGTTCGGGTTGATGGTGAAGTCCGGGATTTATCTGAGGAGATTCGTCTGGAAAAAAACAAAAAGCATAGCATTGAAGTTGTCATTGACCGGATTGTTGTCAAACCTGATTCTCAGACGCGCATTGCTGATTCCTTAGAAACAGCGTTGCGTTTAGCAGATGGTAAGGTAATTGTCGATGTGATTGATCAGGAAGAGCTGCTATTTAGCGAGAAGCATGCTTGTCCGCTCTGTGGATTCTCGATTGGCGAGTTAGAGCCGAGAATCTTCTCATTTAACAGCCCGTACGGAGCCTGCTCAGAGTGTGACGGATTGGGAGTGAGGATGGAGGTTGACCCGGACCTGGTTGTTCCAGATTCCGCTAAGACATTATCAGAGGGGGCTATAGCAGCCTGGGAGCCAAAGTCTTCTACCTACTACCCTCAACTATTAGAATCAGCTTGCCGCCATTTTAGCATTCCTACAGATGTGCCGGTGGAAGAGCTAGATGATGAGCAATTGCAAATCGTTTTATATGGCAGCAAAGGGGAAAAAATTCAATTCCGTTATGAGAATGAATTTGGTCAAGTACGTGAGGCTACAGTGGCATTTGAAGGTGTAATCCCGAATCTGCAAAGACGCCACCTAGAAACCAGCTCTGATTATATACGTGAACAAATTGAAGGCTTCATGGGGCAAAAAGCCTGCCCGGTTTGTAAAGGCCAGCGTTTGCGTCAAGAGAGCCTTGCTGTTTTGATCGGCAAACGTAATATTTCAGAGCTTACCAGTCTATCTATTGTGGATGCCCATCAATTTTTTGATCAGGTTGAATTAAGTGAGAAAGAGATAAAGATCGCTCATATGATTTTAAAGGAGATCAAAGCAAGATTGAATTTCCTTATTGATGTGGGGCTTGATTACCTAACATTAAGCCGAGCGGCAGGTACATTATCAGGTGGAGAAGCGCAACGCATTCGATTAGCTACACAGATTGGCTCTAGTCTAATGGGAGTCTTATATATTTTGGACGAGCCAAGCATTGGTCTACATCAGCGTGATAATGCTCGCTTGATTAAGACGCTGGAGCATATGACAAGCTTAGGAAATACACTGATTGTGGTAGAGCATGACGAGGATACGATGCTAGCCTGCGATTACATTATTGACATTGGTCCTGGAGCAGGGATTCACGGTGGACAGATAGTGGCGGAAGGAACTCCACAAGAAGTAATGGAAAATCCCAACTCTCTGACAGGAGCTTATTTAAGTGGGCGTAAATTCATCCCTGTACCTCTTGAAAGACGTAAGCCTGCTCAAAATGGTGAAGCCTGCGATAAATGGATAGTGATTGAAGGGGCAAAAGAAAACAACCTAAAAAATGTGAATGTCAAGATTCCATTAGGCGTATTCGTTGCTGTAACGGGTGTCTCTGGTTCTGGAAAAAGTACTCTCATTAACGAAATCCTACACAAGGCATTGGCGCGTGAATTAAATCGGGCAAAGGCTAAGCCTGGAGAATTTAAACGAATGAATGGCTTGGAGCATTTGGACAAGGTAGTTGATATTGATCAATCGCCAATTGGGCGTACACCTCGTTCCAACCCAGCTACGTATACGGGTGTGTTTGATGATATTCGTGACCTATTTGCCTCCACAAATGAAGCAAAAGTGCGTGGATACAAGAAAGGACGTTTTAGCTTTAACGTAAAAGGCGGGCGTTGTGAAGCTTGCACAGGAGACGGTATTATTAAGATTGAGATGCATTTTCTGCCGGACGTGTACGTACCCTGCGAGATTTGTAATGGAAAACGCTACAATCGTGAGACCTTAGAGGTTAAATATAAAGGCAAAAGCATTTCTGATATTTTAGAAACAACAGTGGAAGATGCAGTTGAGTTTTTCAAAAATGTACCGAAAATCCAAAGAAAAATTCAAACGCTGCTTGATGTTGGTTTAGGCTACATGAAGTTAGGACAACCGGCCACTACTTTATCAGGCGGAGAAGCCCAACGCGTGAAATTAGCTTCGGAATTACATCGCCGCAGTACGGGGCGCACCATATACATCCTAGATGAACCAACTACAGGATTGCATACCTATGACATTGACCGCTTGCTAAAAGTCTTGCAACGATTAGTAGAAAATGGCGATACGGTTTTGGTTATTGAACATAATCTGGATGTTATTAAGACAGCAGACCATATAATCGACCTTGGGCCAGAAGGCGGAACACGGGGAGGCAGTATTGTAGCTACGGGCACTCCAGAAGAGGTTGCCAAGGTTAAGGGATCGTATACAGGAGAGTTTTTGGGTCCTATCCTTGAGCGTGATCGCAAGCGTACTCAAGAACGGATTCAAGAGCTAGTTAATCAAACCTAAGGTAAAAGCTTTACAGTACAACACTAAAAAGGCATCCTAGTTAACCGGGGTGTCTTTTCTTTTACATAAGTATGATAGTTCCAAGCCAATTCATCTAGACGGTTGTTTGCACAAGATGGGTTCGTTACAATAGGGGTAAGAAATAACGGAAAACAGCGATCTCGGCTGGGAAAGTGGTGTTTGATACAAATGGTAAATGTCAGTCATCTTGTCGAACATTTTCAACTGAAAATAGTAAGTGGCGAACAGGGATTAAGTCGCCCGATCAGCGTTACTGATTTAAGTCGGCCTGGATTACAGCTAGCGGGATATAAATCCCATTATCCTGGAGAACGCATCCAAATTCTCGGAATGACTGAAATGGAATTTTTACATACATTGCCTAATGAAACCATAGTGGATAGACTCAGCTTTTTAATGAGTGAGGAGACACCTTGCTTATGTGTAGCGCGTAATTTGGAATTGCCACAAGAAGTGCTAGACGTATCTAACAGCAGAGGGGTGCCGGTCATTCAATCTCCTTTACCAACGACCAGCTTGGTTAGTAAGCTGACAAATTATCTGGAGGATCGTCTCGCGCCAACAGCTACGATTCATGGGGTTCTTACGGATGTATACGGAGTGGGTGTCTTTATCCTTGGTGCTAGTGGAATCGGGAAAAGTGAGACAGCACTGGAACTGGTAAAGCGTGGTCATCGTCTTGTAGCCGATGACGCTGTAGAAATTCGTCAAACCCAAGAAGGTCACTTAACAGGGATGGCCCCTGATTTAATTCAACATTTATTGGAAATCCGCGGAGTAGGTATTATCAATGTAATGACGATGTTTGGTGCAGGAGCTGTACGTAATACGAAAAACATTGATATGGTCGTGAAGCTAGAGCTGTGGGATCAGCATAAGCACTACGAGCGTTTAGGACTAGATGAAGAAAAAATGAAAGTAATGGATACTGATGTGCCAGTCATTACTGTCCCTGTTCGTCCAGGGCGAAATTTAGCCGTCATTATCGAGGTAGCTGCTATGAACTACCGCCTAAAACGCATGGGCTACAATGCTGCCGTACATTTCTCCAAGCGTTTGACAGATACAATTGAAGATCATGATTCATTTATCTAAGATGATGCGATCCCTATAGGGAGAGGTAAAGGAGCAAGCTGACGCATATGCGTAACACCAAACGATATCCCGTAGCGGGAGGAGTCAATCCGCTTTGGCATATGTATAAAACCGTGAGTTTTTGGAAGGTTTGTAGAAACTTTGTTGTTATCCAACTGGCGCGTTATTGTCCGTTTGTGTTTGTGAAGAATTGGATGTATCGTACCTTTCTGGGAATCAAGGTAGGCGATCAATCTGCTGTAGCATTGATGGTTATGATGGATATTATGTATCCTGAACTCATTACGATTGGACGAAATTGCGTAATTGGCTATAATACTACTATTTTAGCCCATGAATATTTAGTGGACGAGTATCGCCTTGGGGAAGTTATGATTGGCGATCGTGTTTTAATTGGGGCCAATACCACAATTTTGCCTGGAGTAGCCATTGGTGATAATGCCGTGGTTGCAGCAGGCAGTGTTGTTCACCGCGATGTACCAGCAGGAGCATTTGTGGGTGGAAATCCGCTACAAACCATTCGACAGTAAAGTAGAGCTAGAGGACCTTTGTCTCGTCAGGAGCCAAAGGTTTTTTTTGTGGGAAAATAAAGCTCCTGAAGGGGATAGTGCCAAAAAAATTTTGCTACTAGGTTAAGTAGGTAAACACATGATCCACGGACATGCTGTCGTAAAAAGGTGTTGACCTCTTCGATATTTAGTAGTATATTTTCTACTAATTCACTCGCTTTAGTTTATTAGCAGAGTAAAGCGTCTAGAGGAGTAGGAGGGAACGAGGATGGCTACACCCTTGGTTTTTGAAAAGCCTTTAGGCATGCGAGATATATTGCCTGAGGTATTACAAAAGCAACGTATAATTGAACGAATTTTGCGTCAATGCATATCGAGGTGGGGGTATGACGAAATTGCCACACCTGCGCTAGAGTACTTTGAAACGGTGGGGGTAGCAAGTGCGACTCTGACCGACCATATGTTCAAGCTGTTAGATAAACAGGGGCATACTGTCATTTTACGTCCCGAGGTAACAGCGCCTATAGCCCGTGTTGTCTCTTCCTTGTATAAGCACGTACCTTATCCTATCCGATTATTTTATCAAGCGAATGTATTTCGTGCGCAAGAGAAAGAAGCTGGCCGTCCTGCTGAATTTTATCAGACAGGAGTAGAGCTTATCGGGGATGCTAGTGTAGATGCGGATGCTGAAGTAATTGTTTTAGCGATTTCATGCTTGCAGGATGCTGGAGTATCTGCCTTTAAACTAACAATTGGTCATGTAGACGTGGTAACTGGCTTGTTAGAAGAAATCATAGGTGATCAGCAGGAGAGACAAAGCTTGGAGAAATGCCTTCAGCATAGAGATTATGTAGGGTATCGTCAACTCGTGAGTAGTCTATCTGTCACAGAGAAAGAAAAAGAGAGGCTGCTTTTCCTGCTTCAATTGCGTGGCGGTAAAGAGATCGTTAGGGAAGGCATGCAGCTCTTGCGAAATTCAAAAGCGGTGGAAGCTATGCAAACCATCTCAACATTGTGGGATGCGTTGGAGGCTTATGGTGTAGAGAAGCATATCCAATTAGACTTAACGCTCATTGGACGATTTGATTATTATACAGGCATTGTTTTTGAAGGATATGCAGCAGAACTGGGTTCGTCCTTGTTAAGCGGCGGCCGATATGATCGGTTGTTAGAGCAATTTGGTCGTCCAGCAGTAGCCACAGGTTTTGCACTCGAAGTTGATTGTTTATTACAGGTAGCAAATATAGAAGCCCCATTTTCTAAAAAACGATATGTCGTTTTATATAAGCAGGACCAACGAGCAGAAGCACTTCGCTATGCACAGAAAAAACGTGATCAACAAAATGTCGTTATTACAGCAAGATGGTCAGCAGAGGCAGAGCATGCTTTTAGAAATTGCAAACACAATCATATTGTTATCTGGGGAGGCGAGGGACCGTGAAGGAAACGGAATCATTGCAAAAGCTAACGATAGCGATGCCAAAGGGGCGCATATTTGAAGAGTCACTAGTCTTTTTACAAGAATCAGGCATCGTGGTTGGTGAAAATTTGAAAGATTCCCGCAAATTGATCATTCCTGTTCCGCATTTTCAGATGGAATTTATTTTGGCAAAGCCAACTGACGTACCGACTTATGTGGAGTATGGCGTAGCAGATGTTGGTGTGGTAGGCAAAGATGTTTTATTGGAAGAAAACAGGGATGTCTACGAATTACTTGATCTTGAAATTGGCAGATGTCGCATGGTGGTTGCTGGTTTGGCCGAGTATCAGCCAACTGTTCAGCCTAGAGTAGCTACCAAATATCCTACGATTGCATCGCGTTATTTTCGAGAACAAGGTCAGCAGGTCGAGATCATTAAGCTAAATGGTTCTGTCGAATTAGCTCCATTGATCGGGCTTGCAGAACGGATTGTTGATATTGTCTCCACAGGGCAGACGTTACGAGAGAATGGTCTGATAGAGATGGAACATATTTGCGATATAACTACAAGGCTTATTGCCAATCGCTCCAGTTATCGAATGAAAAGTAAGGCTGTAGAAAGCGTTGCCCAAAAATTTATACAGGCCATTCCAAAAGCAGGCGTACTCAGATGAATAGGAGGTACTAGACAGCATGCTAAGGATTACAAATGCACACAAGCTTAGTATTGCCCGCAGTATTGACCGTGGCACTACAGAACAGCAATGTGTTGTCCGGGAGATTTTAGCAGCGGTTAAAGAGAGTGGCGATAAAGCAGTTCGTGCCTTTACCCAAAAATATGATGAGGTAACCATCGAAAAGATTCGCGTAACAGAAGAAGAATTCCTAGCTGCCAAGGCTCACGTTCCTATTGAGGTACGGAGCGCTTTGCAAGAAGCGGCCGACAATATTCGTGCATACCATCAGCATCAGGCGCGTACATCCTGGTTTATGACAAGAGAGTCTGGAACTATGCTGGGCCAAATGATTCGGCCTCTACAAAGCGTGGGGCTTTATGTTCCAGGCGGCTCCGCTTCCTATCCCTCCTCTGTTCTCATGAATGCCATTCCAGCACAAGTCGCAGGGGTGGAAAAAATTGTGATGGTCACACCGCCAGATCGAGAAGGGAGGATTGCTCCAGCCGTTATAGTTGCTGCTGAAATTGCTGGTGTGACGGAGATTTATAAGGTAGGTGGAGCCCAAGCAATTGGCGCACTTACGTATGGAACGCAAACGATTCCTGCTGTAGATAAAATTGTTGGACCGGGCAATATCTATGTCGCGCTAGCCAAACGTGAGGTGTTTGGAATAGTCAGCATTGATATGATAGCAGGTCCTAGTGAAATCGTAGTGTTAGCAGATGAAACAGCTTCGCCCAGCTACATTGCTGCCGACCTCCTATCTCAAGCGGAACACGATCCGCTGGCGTCAGCTATCTTACTTACGACCTCACAAAAAGTAGCTGAGGAAGTAGCTTTTGAATTAGAAAGACAAATCATGAACCTGCCAAGAAAAAAGATTGCAGAAGCTTCTCTGCGCTCTCATGGAGCTATCTGTGTTGTGGCTAATTTGGAAGAAGGCTTTGCAGTGGTTAATCGTTTAGCCCCTGAGCATTTAGAGCTACTTGTAGAAGATGCCCACAGTCATTTAGGAAAAATTAAAAATGCTGGAGCTGTGTTTTTAGGCCCATACAGCTCTGAGCCTGTAGGCGATTATTTTGCCGGACCGAATCATGTTTTACCGACAAACGGAACAGCACGTTTTTCTTCTCCTTTGTCGGTTGACGATTTTATTAAAAAAATGAGTGTTATTTCATATAGTAAGGCCGATCTTGTTGAACATGGAGAAAAAATTATGAGACTGGCGGAAACTGAGGGGCTAACGGCTCATGCTAAAGCCATTCAAGTCAGACTGGCTAGTGTTAGCGATAAATCCTGATAAATATGATGACAGACTGTTGTCAGACTAGCTGAAAGGAAGAAAGCGATGGAACAGGCTATGAGTAGAACAGCGACTATAAAGCGTAAAACCAATGAGACAAACGTGGCTTTGCAGTTTACAGTGGACGGAAATGGAGAGAGCAAGCTGAATACAGGTGTCCCTTTTTTGTCGCATATGCTTGATTTATTTACACGCCATGGCCATTTTCAATTGCAAGTGGAAGCAGAAGGGGACATCGAGATCGACTATCATCATACGGTTGAGGATATCGGGATTTGTTTAGGTCAGGCCGTACGTGAGGCATTAGGTGATAAAACGGGGATTAATCGCTATGGGAATGCATTTGTCCCTATGGACGATGCGTTGGCCCAGGTGGTGATTGATATAAGTAATCGGCCCCATTTGGAATACCGAGCTACTTTTCCTTCATGTCAGGTTGGACAATTTCCTACCGAGCTGGTGCATGAATTCTTATGGAAATTTGCTTTAGAATCACGGATGAACGTTCATGTCATTTTGCATTATGGTCAAAATACCCATCATATGATTGAAGGAATATTTAAATCATTTGGACGCGCGCTTGATGAAGCTACCCAACTCGATCCACGAGTAAAAGGAGTCCCCTCTACGAAAGGAATGCTATAGAAATATGATTGGAATTATCGACTATGGGATGGGAAATTTGTTTAGTTTACGCAAAGCATTGGAACGTTTAGGGGCGGCACATGAGATTGTTAGTCAACCAGAGCAGTTAAATAGCTATAGCGGGTTATTGCTGCCGGGTGTGGGTGCCTTTGGCGATGCCATGAGATATATCCGAACAATCGGCTTAGATCAAGCGATCCGGGAATATGTACAGACAGATCGTCCGCTGTTGGGGATATGCTTAGGAATGCAGCTTTTGTTTAGCGAAAGTGAAGAGCATGGGATGCATAAGGGGTTGGATTTGCTCCCGGGGCGAGCTGTGCGCTTTCAGGGAGATTTTAAAATTCCTCATATGGGCTGGAATGAACTTACGCTAAGAAATCGAGAGCATCCTTTAGTAAAAGGAGTAGTAGATGGAGAGTATGCGTACTTTGTGCATTCTTATTATGTACAGGTACAAAACTTGGTTCATTTGCTTGCAACAACGGATTACGATCATGATGTAGCGGCGATTGTCTCGTCTGGAAAAGTTACCGGTATGCAGTTTCATCCAGAGAAAAGCGGGTCAACAGGCATGACCTTATTAGCTAATTTTGTGCAGCAATGCAAGGAGGGGCTGGCATGACATTCACTATCTATCCTGCTATTGATATACGTGGAGGGAAGTGCGTCCGCTTATATCAAGGGGATTTCAATCAAGAAACAGTATATGGGGAGTCACCTTATGATGTAGCACAAATGTGGTCGGAATCGGGAGCAGCTTGGTTGCATGTGGTGGATTTGGATGGAGCAAAAGAAGGAACCCCTGTACATTTTGAACTGATTGGTGAAATGGCTAAGTCGATATCTGTCCCCATTCAAGTCGGGGGTGGCATTCGTACTTTACACGATATCGAAGCATATATGGAGTGTGGGATCGCAAGAATTATCTTAGGGACAGCGGCTTTAGAGGATCGTAGCTTTACAATAGAGGCATTACGTCGTTACGGTTCGCGTATCGCCATTGGCTTGGATTGCCGAAATGGCTACGTTGCGACCAGAGGATGGCTATCCACAACCCAAGTGCAGGCAACAGAAATAGCTAAACATTTGGCAGAGCTCGGAGCCGAATTATTTATTTATACAGATATCGGGAGGGATGGAACACTTACAGGACCTAATATAGAAGAGATTGTTCACATAGGAATGGCTACTGGCAAAAAAGTCATTGCTTCAGGAGGAGTTGGCCATATGAATGACTTGCTTTCTTTAATCAATCAAATAGAGTGTGGCGTAGAGGGGGCTATTGTTGGCAAGGCACTTTACACGAAAGCTATTTCCCTTTCCGAAGCCTTAGATAAAGTAAGGGAGGCTACACAAATATGTTAACCAAGCGCATTATTCCTTGTTTGGATGTTAAAGAGGGCCGGGTAGTAAAAGGGGTTCAGTTTGTAGGCCTACGAGATGCAGGTGATCCGGTTGAACTCGCGAAAAAATACTGCCGGGAGGGTGCTGATGAGCTGGTGTTTCTGGATATATCAGCCTCTCATGAAGGACGAAAAATAATGATAGATGTTATAGAAAGGACTGCCGCCCATATAACGATTCCTTTTACAGTGGGAGGCGGTATTCATTCTATTGAAGATATGAAACGAATTTTGCGAGCTGGCGCAGACAAGATATCGCTTAATACAGCCGCAGTATTACATCCCCAGCTGATTCAAGAAGGAGCCGCTTTTTTTGGAAGTCAATGTATAGTC